>CACEJY010000010.1 GCA_902559985.1 uncultured SAR116 cluster alpha proteobacterium
GTTTTGCAGAATGCTTTTGCTAACACGTCATCATCACTTGTCATTTCCAAGGTTCAGGGCAATGTTGTAGATTTACTGGTGCCGCCTTTAGGGTCGGGTGAATTGTTATTTGGGCTGGCTGCTGCTGGTATAACGCGCGGGCTTTGCGTCGGTATTGTGACTGCGCTGGTTCTAGTTGTATTTGGAGGTGGTGCAACGCCTCCGCATCCTTTTATTGCCCTGGGCTTTTTGATGTTAGGTGCCTGTGCCATGGCTTTTGCCGGCATTATTGCTGGCATATGGGCAAACAAATTTGATGAGCTAGCGGCTATCACTAATTTTGTAGTTCAGCCTTTGACCTTTTTGTCGGGAACATTCTATTCGGTAGACCGGTTGCCAGCACCGTTTGACGTGATTGCCAGCCTGAATCCAGTCTTTTATACCATTGATGGGTTTCGCTATGGTATGATCGGTCTTGCGGATCGGCCACTTTTAACCGGCCTTGGTTGTCTCCTTGCAGTAAATGTTATTCTAGCAATTTTCTGTTACAAGACGCTTCATTCGGGCTATCGTTTGAAAAGTTAGCATTCTACAAAAGCTCGAAACGTTAACATGAGGGATAGACTAAATCATGGCCGTTGAAGAACTTGAAAATGGTATTTTTCCCATTCAGCATCTGCAAAAGGCGATCAGCGATGGCATCATTGCTGCCGATCATTCGATTGCGGATGAACAACTGCAACCAGCCAGCCTTGATTTGCGTCTTGGCAATGAAGCGTGGCGTGTTCAAGCTAGTTTTTTACCGGGCACTAATATGTCTGTTGATACCAAATTGGCAAAATTCGCCATGCATAAGGTAGACCTAAGCAACGGTGCGGTATTAGAGCGCGGCTGCGTTTATATTGTGAAACTGCGGGAACGATTGAACCTCCCTGCAGGAACGTCAGGGATTGCAAATCCGAAAAGCTCTACTGGGAGGCTTGATATTTTTACACGGTTAATCACTGATGGCGCTCGTGAATTTGAATCTGTTGCTGATGGGTATGAAGGCCCGCTTTATGCTGAGATTTCACCACGCACGTTCTCGGTTCTGGTTCGCCCGGGATCACGTTTGTCGCAATTACGGCTTCGGCGCGGCATCAGTGCCCCGTCTGACCTTGTGATGGAGTCTCTGCAATCCACTGTGGGCTTGGTTCATGGAGTAGATCGCACTGATATTCGAGATGGGGTGGCGCTCAGCGTCAATTTGGATCCGGACTCAAAAAGTGGTATGGTTGGGTGGCGTGCACGTAAACATGCGGGCTTGATTGATGTTGACGCGTCTGGGAGCCAGCCTGTCGATGCGTTTTGGGAACGTGTGGTAACGACTGACCTTACTGCTGGTGGGTTGGTGCTGAACCCTGATGAATTTTACATTCTAGCAAGCCGTGAGTTTGTGACTGTGCCAAAGGATCATGCGGCTGAAATGCGAGCCTATGATACCAGGGTTGGTGAATTTCGGGCCCATTATGCCGGTTTTTTTGACCCTGGTTTTGGCATGAAAGAATTAGGTGCAGAAGGGACTCGTGCGGTGCTGGAAGTTCGCTCGCATGACGTGCCATTTCTCATCGAACAGGGTCAGACTGTTTGCCGGCTGGTCTATGAGCCGATGCTGGCTGTTCCGCAAACGCTGTATGGCACGCGTGGATCGAACTATCAATCGCAGGGCTTGCGCCTTGCGAAGCATTTTATTCAGGGTTAGGCACGACCCTTGCAAAAGGTCATCTCGATTGCTGAGGCAAATACCTTGACATTTCAAAAGGAAATAGCGAGAGTCGTGGGAATGATTGGGTTCTATAACGCCCTTTGTAAAGCCACCAACGACCATACTCGCGTTGGTGGTTTGGTTTTTGGAAATGAGAATGGCCTGCGCATGACAGGGTTTTAGGGCCCAACATGATGCATGATAAACCGGGTGGTTTTGAGATGAACCAAAAAGCCGTGGATTACGCAGTTGATTCAGCTGTTATGCAAACCTACGGGCGTGCTGAAATCGGCTTTGTGCGCGGTGAGGGCTGCTGGCTGATATCTGAATCTGGGGACCGATATCTTGATTGTGCCAGTGGCATTGCGGTGAACACACTCGGCCACAGTCACCCGCGGTTGGTCGCCGCCCTTATTGAACAGGCTGGTAAGCTCTGGCATACATCAAACCTCTATAGAATTCCGGGTCAGGAATTGGTGGCTAAGTTATTGGCATCGTTGTCTGGTCTTGATCAGGTGTTTTTTTGTAATTCAGGAGCCGAAGCGACTGAAGCTGCGGTGAAGATTGCGCGGCGTGCCGCTTATGAAAAAGGTGAGTCAGAGCGGGTAACTATCCTCTGTGCCGAGGGGGCCTTTCATGGGCGAACCCTTGGTATGCTTGCAGCTACTGATCGGCCTCTATTTCGCACTGGTTTTGGCCCAATGCCCGCTGGATTTGAGCATGTGCCTTTCGGTAATTTGAACGCGCTTCGCGACGCTCTTGGTCCGCATGTTGCAGCTGTAATGGTTGAATCTGTGCAAGGCGAAGGTGGGGCAAGACGAGTGCCTGACGATTACCTTTCGGGTGTGCGAGCGGCAGCTGATGAATATGGCGCTCTTGTTATTGCTGACGAAGTTCAAGCAGGCATAGGCCGCACCGGACGGCTATTTTCTTATGAAGACAGTGAGATCAAGCCAGATATTGTTGCGCTTGCGAAAGGGCTGGCGGGTGGATTCCCGATTGGGGCAGTGATTACTAGCAAGGTTGTTGGTGATGCAATGACACCCGGAACGCACGGGTCAACCTTTGGTGGTAATCCGCTGGCAATGGCCGCGGCACAGGTCATTCTTGAGGTGTTGAGTGAGGACGGATTTTTGGCAGATGTAAGGGCCCGTGCCGTCTATCTTGATGATGCGCTGCTGGGCTTGCGGGGACAGTTTCCGGCGGCGATTACTGAATGCCGTGGTCGTGGCTTTTTGCGCGGTGTAAGGCTGGATGAAACAATTGATCTTGCTGCCTTTGTCAAAACATTGCGCGATGATCACCTGCTATGTGTGCCAGCGGCTGAGAATACACTTCGGCTTTTGCCCCCATTGACGATTAGTAAAGACGAAATTGACCTGGCGATTGCTAAGATTGCAGCGGTGCTGAGGGAAATTCCCAAGCATGACAACGAATAAACCAGCATCAAAATTGCGGCACCAAAAGTAAAATGCAAACAGGATAAAGCCGATGCGGCATTTTTTAGATTTAAAAGATTTTTCAACGAACACACTGCAATCTATATTGGATGCAGGCTTGTGCATGAAGGCTGCTCAGAAATCGGGTGATGGTCATGAATTGTCGTTATCTGGAAAATCTGTGGCGATGATTTTTGAAAAACCATCAACCCGCACCCGCGTTTCATTTGAGGTGGGCATCACTCAGCTCGGTGGAACGCCACTGATACTGTCGGCAAGCGATTTACAAAGTGGCCGTGGGGAAAGCATTGAGGATACCGCTCGTGTTTTATCACGCTATGTCAACGCAATTTTGATCCGCTGTTACAAGCATGAGACGTTGTTAACTCTTGCCAAGCATTCCTCGGTTCCAGTGATAAATGCTTTGACCAACTGGTCACACCCCTGCCAGTTAATGGCTGATTTGATGACGATGATTGAATATCATGGACCGCTGTATGGCCAAACGGTTGCCTGGCTTGGTGATGTGAATAATGTTGCCGTGAGCTGGATTGAAGCGGCGGTCCGTTTTGACTTCCAATTGCGTATTGCTAGCCCGCAAAACTATGCACCGCCGGCTGATCTAATGGCATGGGCGCGGGCAAATGGTGGTGATATTATTCTGACTGATGATGTTAACTTTGCCATCGATAAAGTGCAAACGGTTGTGACCGATGTATGGATTTCGATGGGCGCTGATGAGGGCAGCCGGAGCATAGATTTTGCCCCGTATCAGGTGAATGAAAAGTTGATGAAGTCGGCTGCCTGCGATGCAATCTTTATGCATTGTCTGCCTGCTCGGCGTGGTATGGAAGTGACTGCTGAAGTGATTGACGGACCACAATCGGCTGTTTTTGATGAGGCAGAAAATCGGCTTCATGCCCAAAAAGCTGTGATGTTATGGTGCCTCGAGGGTAATTAATTGCCACCGAATAACGCGATGGTTTGCCGGTTTTAGGATGTGATGATGTTAAATGATAATTTGCCACCTGATGCCCAAATCCTGCCGTTTTATCTTGCTGATGGGTCAGATGATGTTGCTCTCATCAGAGGGCGCATTGCTTCGGTTGGGCGGGCAGCTAGCACTATTTTGGCACGTCATGGATATCCGGAAATTGTGGCGATTTTACAGGCGGAAGCACTAGCTCTCGCAGCCTGTCTTTCTAGTACTCTGAAATTTGATGGTGTGTTCACTTTGCAAGCTAGGGGTAATGGCCTGGTTCGTACCTTATTTGCTGATATTACAGAGGCAGGAGCTTTGCGGGGTTATGCCGCATTAGATGATAACCGAGCAGCATCCCAGGCTGCGGCATTGGCGCATAACCCAGGGGGGCCTGTCAGGCTTGGGCATGTCATGGGTGATGGTTATATCGCCTTTACTGTGGATGATGGCAGCACGAATGGCCGCTATCAGGGCATTGTTGAGCTTGATAACCAACATCTCAGTGATGCTGCGATGCGCTGGTATGAAAATTCCGAACAGCTTGACACTGTGGTGGTTTGTGCGGCGGCTGAGGGTCCGGATGGCTGGCAGGCGGTTGCGATAATGCTGCAGCGTATCGCGGTGGAAGGCGGCGAGGGTAATACTATGACTTGGTGTGATGCGGTGGCGCGGGCCAAAAGTGATGATGCGTGGCACACAGCCAAAACCCTTTTGGGTTCAGTAACAAGGAACGAACTTCTTGACCCTGCTTTGTCGCCTGAAAATATCGTATTTCGGCTCTTTAACACTATGGCACCGCATAGTGCGCGCGCACGTCTGGTTGCTGATCAATGCCGCTGTAACGTCGAAAAGATTGAGGCGGTGTTGCAGCAACTGGCCGCGGATGAGGTTGAAGATCTGGCAGATGAAGATGGCTATTTGACAATCACTTGCGAGTTTTGCAAGACTGAACGCGCCTATCATAAGGATGCCATGCCATCGGTGTGATGATTGCCAAATTTTTATTTGGCAATATGCTAGATACGTAAGGTCAATGTTAGCTTGATATGAATAATTATGGTGTTATCGTTCTGCTTTTTATTGGGTATCATCTGAATTAGACTTTTTTGCGTTTCTTTACTAAAAAATTGGATCGGGGTACTTTTTTAACATGTTGTACGGGCTGATTAAATTAGGGTTAATGATCTTTATTAGTGGTCTATTGGTCAGCTGTAATACAGTTCAAAGCAAGCCGCCATCAATAATTTTTAAAAATGCGGCTTACCAACCTTTGGCAATAAATGCCCGCCGCCTCGAGATCATTGACAATTGGCAAATGCCAATTGTAGACCCCTATGTAGGCCATCAGATCAATCCTTTGCCAAGCAATGTTGTAGCAGACTGGGCGGCGCATGTTCTGCGCCCTGCCGGTGGCAGTGGGGAGGTTGTTTTTGATATGGAGCAAATTGCCGTCACTCTGACGGATATGCCGCAAAAGCTTGATTTAAAGGGCCTTTTGTCAGACCAGCAAAGTCGCAAAGCAACAGCTGAGATTAAGGCACAAATCATGTGGCTCCAGCCAATTGGCGGGACACAGGCCCGTGTTGATTTGAGTGCTTCACATTCTATCACAGTTCGGGAGTCGGCTAATACAAATGAGGTTCGGGAAGTGCTTCATAAAACTCTGAAGGGTGCGCTTTTGAGGCTGGATGTCCAGGCCCGTAAGGAGCTAGAAAAGATTGAACAGCTAATTCTTCCTTAAATACAGTGTTTGGCGTTAACTGATGGCATATTTACCTTTGCCAGAAGCCCGGAGCCAGCATTACGAGAACAGTAAAAATCTCTAGCCGCCCCAATATCATTGCAAAAGACATCACCCACTTTGCACTGTCAGGAACTGATGAAAAATTACCTTCCGCTCCAATTACCTCGCCAAGGCCCGGTCCAACATTGCTGATAGATGTTGCGGCTCCTGACAGTGCAGTGACAAAATCAAGGCCGGTTATGCCAAGAAAAAGTGCGATGACAACAAAGCCAAGAATGTAGAGGTAGAAAAAGCCCATGACCGAGTCCATAACTTCGCCAGAAACGGGTCTTTTGTTATAGTAGGCCAACACAACAGCATGTGGGCGGAGTAATCTGCTGATCTGCACTTTGACTGTGCTTGCCAGTACCTGCAAACGAAACACTTTAATTCCGCAAGTGGTTGAGCCACCACAGCCGCCAATAAACATAACAATCAGTAAAATGGTTGTAGCAAAACCACCCCATGCTGAGAAATTGGCACTGACATAACCTGTACCGGTTATAATTGAGACACCGTTAAAGCTGGCCTGGCGTATTGCGTCACCAAGCCCGAGCCCGTTCTGCATCAGATGCCAGCATAGTGTTAGCACTAACCCAAAAATAAGAATAATGAACCAGCGCACCTGCGGGTCATGTAACAGGCCACGCCAACCACCACGCACCATCGCCAAATAATGTGCAAACGGCAAGCTGCCAACGATCATGCCAACTATTATAACCCATTCAATTACTACCGAGTCAAATGCTCCAATTGAGGCAGTGCGGGTAGAATAACCGCCTGTGGCTAGGGTTGTCATCGAGTGCGCTACAGCGTCAAATATATCCATGCCGGAAAAGGTTAGCATCATCGCCCATAATGCCGTAAGGGCGGTATAAACTAGTCCGATGCCACCAGCAAGCTGGGTCGCGCGCGGTACCACTTTCTCTGCGCGTTCATATGACTCAGTTCGAAATAGCTGCATCCCTCCAACCGAAAGCATGGGTAAAACCGCCATAGCCATAACGACGATGCCAACACCACCGAGCCATTGTAGTAAGGCGCGCCAGATCAATATGCCTGGCGATGCCTTTTCAATTTCAACAAGAACTGTTGAGCCGGTTGTGGTGATGCCGGAAATGGACTCAAAAACGGAATCAGTGAAGCTAAGGTGTAGCTCGCTGAACATGAAGGGCAACGAACCAAAGATGCCAATCATCACCCATGATCCATTGGTTAGAAGAAAAGCTTGGCGCAATCCTAGGTCTAGCGCTTCACGCCGACTTGTCGCTAGCCATATCGAAACCCCAACAAATCCAGTTAAAAGTGCAGAAAGTGCAAAAATATGCCAGTCGCTAGATCCCAGATAAAGATCAACACACATTGGGATCAACATGGCTGCAGCTAAAATTGTCGCTAAAAGTCCCAGAATGTTGAGTACAGGTGAAAGCTGCATGATAATCCAGTTGTGGTTCTGACGAACGGTTATACCGCCAGCCTGAGGGCTAGCGCTAGCTAATTTTAGTCTGGTCCAGAAAGCGGCGGCTTAGTGATTCATCCGTTTTGAAAATGCCAGTGAAGCGCGAAGTGATCATCGAAACATCCGGTTTGCGTACTCCACGCGTTGTCATGCATTGGTGCTGGGCGTCAATCAGAACAGCAACCCCCTTTGGTTGCAAGACATTCTGAATACAATCAGCAACTTGTGCGGTCAGAGTTTCTTGGGTTTGTAGCCGTCGAGAAAAGCCATCAAGAACGCGTGCTAATTTAGAAATGCCAACAACGCGTCGGTTAGGCACATAGGCGATATGTGCGACCCCAAGAATGGGCACCAGATGATGTTCACAATGGCTTTCTAAGCGTATGTTACGCAACATTATCATATCATCATAGCCTTCGACTTCTTCAAAGGTGCGCTCAAGCAGGTGGGCTGGATTTTCGTGATATCCACAGCAAAATTCGGTCCATGCACGTACCACGCGGCTGGGTGTGCCAACAAGACCTTCGCGCGAAGGGTCCTCACCAATCCAACGAAGCAGCACATCGATGGCCTGTTCGGCCTCTTGGCGACTGGGCGTTCGTATTTTTGATGGGTTCAATCCCGCACTCCTACCATCTATTGCGTCTTTAGGGTCACCTGTGTCGTATGGTGTCATCATCTGTCTTGCCAAATCGTTTTAATCACGTCGCCTGTAAATAATGTGGCCTTGGTCACATTCCCAGAGTATATGACTAAAACAGCTCAGAAAAGCAACTTTAATTGCTACAAAGTGAGTTCAGGAATTGGTGGGTATTAAGAGCCAGCTAACCGCAGATCATTTTATTTATTGTGGAGGCCCCAAAGACACCCAAATGGGAAAGGGGTCATTTACTGTGAAACAACCTCGGGAATTGTGTGAACAAAATGAATAGGTATAATCGGACGATCATGACACATTGTGAATGAACCTTCTACTTTTAAACTATCTTGTTCATTGGCTAATCTAGCGCAGCTAGGCCTGATTGTGATCTTGCGGCCTGTGATTAACGCTTGAACTGTGAGTAACGCTTGAACAAAGTGTCAAAGCCATGTATACGCTGCCGAAAATGATTTCTTTTCTACTGAGCGAGAGTGACTTAAACCAAGCACAGTTCAACTCTTGAGATCGTAACGGGTTATGATAATTCAATATGCCACCCGATTTAATAACCGAGAGCCAAGATACAAATATACAAGACTCATATCCAATCACAAGAGGAGCACTTTAAATGAATCTATCCAATTTTTCGGGAAAAACAATCGCAATTATGGTTGCAAGCGGATTCGATGAAAACGCTTTTATTGCGATCCAACGTGCCATGATGACTGCAGGTGGAAAGTTGACAGTTGTTTCTCGGGAAGCTGGGCTAACTAATGCATGGAACGATCTTGCGTGGGGCATGTCTTATCCGGTTGATGCTACTCTTTCAACCACCCTTGCGATCGATTTTGATGCGCTAATCGTACCATCAGGCAGCCGCCACATCGAAAGCCTAAAAACAGAAGCCCACGCCAAACGTGTGTTGCGCGCATTTCTTCGTGAGGATATGCCAGTGCTTTTACAAGGCGAGGCGATATCTTTAATTGAATTGATTGAGAGTGATGCTGACTGTCCAAAGTTATCCAACGTTGACAAGAATCTTGTTGTTGAACGGAACCTTGTCACAATAACAGCTCCATCGGAAACACTGGATGAGCTGAAAGCACTGAATGATTTGATGACCACTGATACAGGCGAGAGCTTTGCTGCCTGATAGACAATGGATAAAGGCAGCGATGTCCATCTCGGAAAAACCCGGAGCCACAAAAGTGCCATCACCTTGCATATCGGTTTGTGAGATGGACGCCGTGGATGGAATATGCGTTGGCTGTTGCAGGACCCGAGCTGAAATTGCCACGTGGGGTAGTATGGATCCAGATGACCAGATCCTGTTATTGGATATTTTGCGCGACCGACGTGCTAAGGCAACTGGTGTGCTTCGAAGGACATCGCGTCGCAATAAAAAACGTTTGAGCGTTTGATCCGACAATTCCCCAAGAGTTGCTGGTTTTCATTAGTAGTGACGAGTGAGGATATAACAGCAAATGCATAATCCACTGTCTAACCTAATTAATACAAAGGGATGGTGTGTTGCTGATGGGGCAACTGGGACTAATTTGTTCAACCGTGGTCTTGAAACTGGTTACCCACCAGAATTATGGTCGGTTGAACGACCAGATGATGTTATTTGGTTGCATAATGAATTTTTGCAGGCCGGGTCAGATCTGATTTTGACCAACAGTTTTGGTGGTACTGGTTTTCGTTTAAAGCTTCACAATGCTCAGGACCAGATGCGAGAGTTAAATATTGCGGCGGCAAAGCTGGCCCGTAAGGCGGTTGACGCGCACTTTAGCGCTAATGGGAAAAAGGCTATTGTTGCTGGGTCAATCGGACCAACCGGTGAACTTTTTGAACCGCTTGGCCATTTAACCTACTCCAGTGCATTTGCCGGTTTTTCTGAGCAAGCCGACGCGCTAGCTGAGGGTGGGGTTGATGTTCTGTGGATTGAAACCATGTCTTCTAATGAAGAGGTTGCAGCGGCGATTGAAGCTGCAAAAGCAACAGGCTTACCCATTTGCGCCACGATGACATTTGATACGGCGAGCCGTTCTATGATGGGTGTTTTGCCTGCTGAATTTGCTGAATTTGCTCGAGGTCTAGGGGCCGATTTTGTTGGCGCCAATTGCGGCATTGGTCCGGCTGAATTGCTGCATTCGGTTCGTAGTATCCTGACCGCATCAGGCAGTTTGCCAGTGGTTGCTAAAGGAAATTGCGGCATTCCAGCTTATGTCGAAGGTGCCATTCATTATCATGGAACGCCTGAGTTAATGGCTGAGTATGCGCTATTTGCGCGCGATGCTGGGGCTAAGATCATTGGGGGATGCTGCGGTACTAGCCCGGCACATGTGGCGGCGATGGTTGCGGCGCTTGATAAAACCCCGCCCCGCGATTTTGAGGAGGCGGCAATGGTTGCTGCGCTTGGGGAAGCCTGGGCTGATGTGGAGATTGATAACAGCGGTGCGGATGATCGCCGCAAGCGGCGTGGTCGCCGCCGCCACACGTGAATACATATTGTAATCGTTTCTGGCATGATTAAAGCCATTTAAACCAAAGTCATCGCAGTTGAGGTGCAATTGTGGAAAAACGCCAATTATTTTCAAAACCATGTTTATTCGCTCGAAAGCTGGTTGCGTCAGGGGCGCAATGTTTGCATACTCGCCGCGATTTTGAAGGTTGTCCCATTCTGCGGCAGCCAAGCTAAAATATGGTTGGCCGAAACATGTTTGGTCGATGAATAACCATTTACAGTGGAGCCTGATATCATGCATGCCTACAGATCTCATAATTGTGTTGAACTGACCGAGGCCAATGTTGGGCAGCAGGTAAAGCTCTCGGGCTGGATTAACCGCAAGCGTGATCATGGACAGCTTGTATTTGTTGATCTTCGGGATCATTACGGTCTGACCCAATGTGTTGTTGACTCATCTGATGCCAGTTTTAAAATGGTTGAGGCAACACGCCTTGAGTCGGTCGTCACCATTACCGGCACAGTACTTAAGCGCAGTGAAGATACTATCAACAAGGCATTGCCAACCGGCCATGTCGAAGTCCGGATTGATGCATTTGAGGTACAATCCAACGCTGACACATTGCCCTTACAGGTTAATTCGGATGAAGACTCGGGTGAGGACATCCGCCTTCGCTATCGTTATCTTGATCTTCGCCGCAGCCGCCCGCATGCCAATATAATGCTTCGCGCTCAGATCATTCAGTCTATCCGCACCAGGATGGTTGCACAGGATTTTACTGAATTCCAAACCCCGATCCTGACCGCATCATCGCCTGAAGGGGCGCGCGATTTTCTGGTGCCCGCCCGCCTTCATCCGGGTAAATTTTATGCCTTGCCGCAAGCTCCGCAGCAATTCAAACAGCTGATCATGGTCAGCGGTTTTGACCGCTATTTCCAGATTGCCCCCTGTTTTCGTGACGAGGATAGCAGGGCTGATCGAAGCCCGGGTGAGTTTTACCAGCTTGACCTTGAGATGAGTTTTGTAGAACAACAGGATGTTTTTGATGCTGTCGAGCCGGTGATCAAAGGTGTGTTTGAAGAATTTTCTGACAAGGTGGTTGACACCAATTTTCTGCATATCCCGTTTGCCGACTCGATGCTGAGATATGGCAATGACAAGCCCGATTTGCGGATTCCATTTGAAATTTGTGATGTAACCGATATTTTTCGCGGGTCTGCCTTTTCCATTTTTGCGAAAAATATTGAAAAAGGCGCGGTGGTGCGTGCCGTTCCGGGGCCAAAATGTGGCAGTCGTGCGATTGCCGACCGAATGAATAGCTGGGCGCAGGGCGAAGGCGCGCCGGGTATGGGCTATATCATCTATGGCGAGGGCGAGGCGCGTGGTCCAGTTGCCAAGGCGCTCGGCACAGAAAAGGCCGAGGCAATTCGCGTTGCCGCTGGTGTTGGCGATGGCGATGCGGTGTTTTTTGCATGCGCACCATCCGATGATGCTTCCAGCCTTGCTGGGCGAGCGCGGGTGAAAATTGGTCAGGATCAGGATTTGATTGATAAAAACCTGTTTCGTTTTGCCTGGATAGTTGATTTTCCAATGTTCGAGGCTGATCCGGCTACTGGGAAAATCGATTTCTCGCATAACCCGTTCTCAATGCCACAAGGCGGGATTAAAGCACTGGAAGAACAAGATCCGCTGACCATCAAGGCGTGGCAGTATGATCTTGTTTGTAATGGTGTTGAATTATCGTCAGGGGCGATCCGAAATCACCTTCCCGAAGTAATGTATAAAGCATTTGAAATTGCCGGTTATCCAAAAAGTGCTGTTGATGAGAAGTTTCCGGCAATGATTAATGCGTTTCGCTTTGGCGCTCCGCCGCACGGTGGAATTGCTCCAGGCATTGACAGGATTGTAATGTTGATTGCCGATGAGCCAAACATCCGCGAGGTCATTTTGTTCCCGATGAATGGCAAGGCTGAAGATTTAATGATGGCCGCCCCATCTGAAGTGGATGAAGCCGCTCTCGCCGAATTGCACATCCGCCGCTTACCGCAAGTTAAGAAAAAAGACGGTTAATTCCCAGCCCTTACAAGAAGCCTGCCGGCTTATCAGGTGGTGAATAGTTTTGGCCCCTTTGGATTGGGCCTGATGTCCCATGAAGTAGGGCCAGTAGGCTTCCAAGAAGAACCACCGCGCCCGCCTGATGCATCCCACCAAGAAAGACCGGTACCCCATGCAGCAGGGTGACAATGCCGAGGGTAAATTGTGCGCTTACCGCGGCCAGCAAAAGATTACCACGAAAGGCGAACGACCCGTTGCGCCCTCTCAATCCCAGCACAACCACAGCACCGAATGTCAGGGCGCCAAGCCAGCGGTGATGAAACTGAGCTGAAGCTGGGTTTTCAAACGGATCCAGCCACCCAGCCTCGCCATATTCTAGCGGCACAAGACGGTGGCCCATGAACGGATATTCATTATACAGAAGCCCGGCATCCATGCCTGCAACAAGCGCCCCAGCAACGATGGTAATGCCAAGCAAGATTAATGTTGCCAGCCCGTATCCAGACGGCGGCCTGCGGCGCCCATCACGAAGGTCAAACCCGGTCCACAAAAGAAGGCTGAAAATGATCAGCGCTAGGCTCAGATGCGCGGCGAGTCGATACTGTGATACGCTGGCCATTTCGGTTAAACCGGATTTGACCATCCACCAGCCAACAACCCCCTGAAAGCTGCCAAGTAGCAGCAACAGGAACAGTCGGCGGCCAAATCCGTGAGGGATGCGCCCAGTGAGCGCTGAAATAATCAATGGCAAGCCGAAAGCAAGGCCCAGTAACCTACCCCATAGCCTGTGAAAATATTCCCAAAAGAAAATGGTTTTGAATTCGTTAAGCGACATACCGTAATTCAATTGCTGATACTCAGGCGAAGCCTGATATAACTGGTAGACCCGTTGCCACTCAAGTATTGTCATCGGCGGCAATGTCCCCATCAACGGGCGCCACTCTACCATTGAGAGGCCCGAACCGGTTAACCTTGTCACTCCGCCAATTACAACCATGACCGCAACCAGCAAAGCTATGCCGAAGAGCCATTTGGTTACAATTTCATCACTTGCTGCGGTTGCGTTTCGCGATGTCCAGCTGGTGGTGGATGAGACGGACATAGTTGTTACCTTCGTTCATAATTAAGCGATACTTATATAAGTGTTGTGATAATGGCCGAAAATGGTGAGTACCAGTTGACGCTTTGCCGCAGGTGTATTGGCTTTTTATGATTTTAGTTTGGTTCCTGTTAACTCAAATTAAAAAAGGGAAATAAATCTATTTAATTTATTGTTAATCCCTTGACAAATATTGCTACATGCCCCAGATAAACCGCGTGTGTTGGCACTCGCCAGTAAAGAGTGCCAAATATGTACAAACCGATTTATTTGGAGGAGAAAAAAGGCATGAAATTCAGGCCTCTTCATGACCGCGTTGTTGTGCAACGTATGGAATCTGAGCAGAAAACAGCTGGTGGAATTATCATTCCCGACACGGCGAAAGAAAAGCCAATGGAAGGCAAAGTCATTGCCGCTGGCTCTGGAGCGCGTGACGAAACAGGTAAAGTCCAGCCGCTGGATGTGAAAGCTGGGGATATGGTGTTGTTTGGAAAATGGTCCGGCACCGAAGTCAAGATTGATGGTCAAGAATATTTGATCATGAAAGAGTCAGACATCATGGGTGTCATCGAATAGAAACCCTGATCGGTCCTCAAAAATTTAAACAAAGGAAGATAGAAAAATGGCTGCAAAAGAAGTCAAATTTGGTGCAGAAGCTAGGACTAAGATGCTTGAGGGTGTCGATATTCTGGCAAATGCCGTAAAAGTTACTCTTGGCCCAAAAGGCCGCAACGTTGTGCTCGAAAAATCATTTGGCGCTCCACGGATCACAAAAGATGGTGTGACAGTTGCAAAAGATATCGAGTTGAAAGATAAGTTTCAGAATATGGGCGCTCAAATGGTGCGCGAGGTTGCTTCGAAGGCTAATGATGTGGCCGGTGACGGTACAACCACAGCCACAGTCATGGCGCAGAGTATTGCCCAAGAAGGTGCGAAGGCTGTCGCGTCTGGTATGAACCCAATGGATCTTAAGCGTGGTATCGACATGGCGGTTGACTCGGTCGTCAAGTCGTTGGAGGCGAAATCAAAGAAAATTTCTACGTCTGACGAAGTAGCGCAGGTCGGCACGATATCTGCCAATGGTGAAGAAGAAATAGGTAAAATGATCGCCGAAGCAATGGAGCGTGTGGGCAATGAGGGCGTGATAACGGTCGAAGAAGCGAAAAGCTTGGACACCGAGCTTGATGTCGTTGAAGGTATGCAGTTTGACCGTGGCTATCTGTCACCATATTTTGTGACCGATGCCGAAAAAATGCGCGCGACCCTAGAAGAGCCATACATCCTGTTGCATGAGAAGAAGCTCTCAAACCTCCAGGACATGTTGCCTATTCTTGAAAAAGTTGTTCAATCCGGTCGTCCTCTGCTGATTATCGCCGAAGACATTGAAGGCGAAGCTCTCGCTACTTTAGTTGTCAACCGCCTTCGCGGTGGATTGAAAGTCGCTGCTGTAAAGGCTCCCGGCTTTGGAGATCGCAGAAAAGCGATGTTGGAAGACATTGCGATTCTGACCAATGGAACCGTTGTTTCTGAAGAGGTTGGCATATCACTTGATGGCTTAACTTTGGATATGCTTGGTTCAGCTAAGCGTGTTGAAATCACCAAAGATGAATCAACGATTGTGGACGGTTCTGGCGCGAAGAAGGAAATAGAAGCACGCTGTAATCAAATCCGTGCTCAAGCTGAGGAATCTACGTCTGATTATGACCGTGAGAAACTGCAAGAGCGTTTGGCCAAACTTGCCGGAGGCGTTGCGGTAATTAAAGTTGGCGGTGCAACCGAGGTTGAAGTCAAAGAGCGTAAAGATCGTGTTGATGACGCTATGCATGCAACCCGCGCAGCAGTCGAAGAAGGAATTGTACCTGGTGGCGGTGTGTCACTTGTAAAAGCGATTCCGAACCTTAGTAAACTGAAGCCTGCTAACCGAGATCAAGAAGTTGGTATTGAGATAGTAACCCGTGCTTTACAAGCCCCGGCGCGATACATCGCTCAAAACGCTGGTGCTGAAGGCTCAGTCATCGTTGGTAAACTTATCGAAGGCAAAGATGACAACGTGGGTTATGATGCCACGAGTAATGATTTTACTGACATGATCAAAGCCGGTGTTATTGACCCGACGAAGGTTGTGCGCTCTGCTCTGCAGAATGCAGCCTCTGTTGCAGGGTTGCTTGTAACCACCGAAGCTATGGTTGCAGAAAAGCCAGAGCCAAAAGAAGCGGCACCTGGCGGTGGTATGCCTGACATGGGCGGCATGGGCGGCATGGGCGGCATGGGCGGCATGATGTAATTGCTCGTGTCATAACGACTAATAAAAAAAGGGGAGAGGCATATGTTTCTCCCCTTTAGTCATAGTTTCTTTTTTATTTCAAAAATTCACGTGTTTGGCCAATTGCATCGGCAAGACCAATACGTTGGATGTCTACATCTGCTGGAAAAGCGCTTGTTAGGCGAGTTGGCAGGCGGCTATCGAGCATAACAAACACTCCGCGGTCATCATCGCGGCGGATTAAACGTCCAAAAGCCTGCCGCAGTTTCAGCCTTGTCTGCCGCTCCGTCCATGCTTCGCGCCCCTGCCACTTAGCTCGGGCCGAAAACAGAATATCACTTCGTGGCCATGGCATCCGATCAAAAACTATGAGTCGTAAGGCTGCCCCCGGCACGTCAATTCCATCCCGTACAGCGTCGGTGCCAAGAAGGCAACTCGAAGGATCCTCACGGAATATGGCAAGCAGGGTTTGTAAATTCATCTTGTCGACGTGCTGGGCGTACAGCGGTAGGTCAGCAGTGTCCAGACGGGCCGCCAATGCCGGATAGACCGCCCGCAAACGGTGAATTGCAGTAAACAAACCAAGGCTGCCACCGCCGGCCGCAATCATCAATGCGGCCATTGCGCTTGCTGTGGCTTCGGGTCGGTCGCGGTCAAGATCATTTACAACCAGAATGCGTGTCTGATTGCCATAATCAAAGGGTGATGAAAAACTTGCGCGCATCGCCGCATGATCGAGGTGTGCTGCTCCCGTTAATGCCAATGCCGATTGCCAGCCATCATGCGGTGCTTTGCCAACATCCGGTTTGGGACTGATGCCAAAATTTTCATCATCGTCATCACGGGCTTTCATTACAGCGTTTTTGGGGTCGGCATAGTCTTTCAATGTGGCTGAAGTAATAGTAACACCATGCGCTTTATCAAGCACGCTATTGGCAAAAGGAATTGTTGGGTCAAGCCAGTGACGGGCTAGCCCAACATCACGGTCCAGACCATCTAGACGGTCAATCTGCATCCAGTCAACAAAGCCTTCACGCGCGCCACCAGTTACATCAGCAAGCATTGTCTGCCAAGCCCCAAGTGGTCCACCCGCGCGTAGTTCAAGCCCGCGAACGGCACCTTCAATACGGGCGCGCTGGTTGCTATCAAGATCAGCAGCATGATCATCAAGATATTTAAGCAGCCATGTGACAAGGCGAGTCAATGGTGCGGCAAGGGCTCCTAATGCTTTGGAAAATTCCCGTGCAGCCGTCAGCACATCATCGGTGGCAGGGTATAATTCACATTGCAAATCATATAAGCTGTCCGGGTCACTGACCCGCGAGTAAAGTGCGGTCCGAAGGTGCATAAAAAATATTTCACCAGCACCAAGTGGTTGAGCCGCCGATATCCGGTTTTCCCAGCCTTGCGAGGGAAGCGCGCGAGCCGCTTCCAATGCTTCTTCAATATTGGCAAGGGCGGCATGATCACCCGCGACAAGGTCTTCAATCCGTCGCTTTAGTCCGCGTGCGCGGCCTCTCCTTCCATCTTCAGCCCCACGGACCCAATGTCGCAACTCAGCTGTTTCACGCCCGCTTAGATAGGCTGAGAATGCGTTATCAGCTGCGTCAAACACATGATGCCCCTCATCAAACACATAACGGGTTGGGATGCGGCGGTCATCTTTGTTTCCATATGCTGCCTGTACCATGATGAGCGCATGGTTGGTCACCACAATATCCGCCCGTTTTGCCCCTCGGATCGATTTTTCAACAAAGCAGCGATTATAATGCGTGCAGGCCGCATGGATACATTCACCGCGCCGGTCAGCAAGGCCAGTTGTTTGGCCTCGGCCAAACAGATCCAGCAACCACGCTGGAAAACTGGCACCGGTAAGATCACCATCGCGAGTCGCCCCGGCCCAGCGCGCCATTAACCCCAATGCGGCAGCCTGGCGAGGGCGGCCTGGCATTTGTGCCAGCGCTTCTTCAAGATTAAGAAGGCATAGATAATTTTCACGGCCTTTGCGGATCACTACTTTTGATTCATGGGTGTCGGCTTCCGGGTAGAGGCGGGTTAATTCATTTGCAATTTGATGTTGTAGCGTTCGCGTGTAGGTGGATATCCAGACCGCACCCCCATTTTTCTCGGCCCATAATGTTGCTGGCGCCAGATAGCCAAGGGTTTTACCGGTTCCGGTTCCTGCCTCGGCAAGCACCATAGCTGGGTTTGGGCCAGCATCGGGCCGGTCAAAGCTGGCCGCAACAGCGGCCGCATAATCGGCTTGGGGTAAGCGCAATTCAGCATTTTCTCCCAGCATTTCAGTAAGGCGTTGACGGGCGGCATCTGGCAGGATGGGTTGGATACCGGGATCGGTTTTTGGGGTATAATCCGTATAATCTGCAAGCCGGTTCCAGATTGCAGCATGCCGGCTATCTGGTGGACCAGCGGGAGGTTGTGGCAGGCCAAGATGGGCTAGGATATATGGGCCCCATTTCCAGCCACCAGCTGTCATCATGGTCGCAATTTTGCCGGCTTCTATGCGGGCGGCATCGGGCGCACTGGCCAGCTCATCAAGAAGGGAAAAGGCAATTTGCGGCAAAAGGGCCGCCATATCTTCGCCTTGCTGTGGGCGGGCTAGTCCCAGCTGCTGGGCAAGGCCGCTTGGTGTTGGCAGAACAAAGCGGGCAGGTCGGACAAAGGCAAATAATTCCATCACATCAAGATAATGGTCAATATCAATGGCAGCGCGGGCTGCGCTCCAGCGCCGATGGCATAGCAGTACCACCCCCAGGGCCAATTCAGCCGCAAGGGTTTGACGATTTGGTCTCATAATTTCGCCATTCTGGCTAATCCAGATTAGCTGCGTGCCATGCGGGTAAAAAACCGGCACCCCATGAAGATTGGGGAGTGATGTGAAGTTCTGGTCATACATTGTGGCATTTATAGCTTGCCGCACGCAACCATACCAGCCTTGCACGGCTAATTGGCAAAACTAAATGCTGATACGGTTTCTCGCAATGCTTGCCACTTGACCTTAATCACGGCTGGCCCTAGCTTGTCGGAATTTGGCACAATACTAAATGACAAGTCTTTGGCACGTGATCAGCCCCTTTTGATAAGAAAGCATGATGATGAGTGAGCTAACTGCACAGATGCAAGAGATTGCAACCGACGCTAAGGCTTGGCCCTTTGCCGAAGCCCGTGCCCTTGCCAGCCGCATGGAAAAGCTAGATGGGTCAAAGGAAGAGGTTTTGTTTGAAACAGGATATGGCCCATCTGGCCTGCCGCACATTGGAACCTTTGGCGAGGTAGTTCGGACCACTATGGTGCGTCATGCCTATGAGGCGCTGACCGGCCAAAAAACCCGGCTGGTATGCTTTTCTGATGACATGGATGGTTTTCGCAAGATCCCGGACAATGTCCCGAATCATGAGATGTTGGCGGATTACCTTAATAAACCCTTGACGAGAGTGAAAGATCCTTTCGGAACGGCGCCATCATTTGGAGAACATAATAATTTGCGATTACAGGCCTTTCTGGACTCATTCGGTTTTGATTACGAATTTATGAGTTCGACGAATTGCTATCTTGAGGGAAAATTTGATGCGGCATTGCTGCGCGTTTTGGAACAATATGATACCATCATGAATATTATGCTTCCAACCTTGGGGCCTGAACGCCAAGCAACCTATAGTCCATTTTTTCCGATTTGCCCGGACAGTGGCAAGGTGTTGCAGGCCAAGGTTGTTGATCGCAATATTACAGCTGGCACAATCACTTATATTGATCCTGATAGTGGCGCTAAACGCGAAACAAAGGTGACTGGCGGCAGTTGTAAATTGCAATGGAAATGCGATTGGGCGATGCGTTGGTTTGCTCTTGGTGTTGATTATGAAATGAGCGGCAAGGATTTGATTGAATCCGTAATCCAGTCCAGCAAGATCACCCGCGCCCTTGGGGGTATGGCACCAGCTGGTATTTCCTACGAGCTGTTTTTGGATGAGAATGGCGAGAAAATTTCAAAATCGAAAGGTAATGGCCTTTCGGTTGAAGATTGGCTGCGCTACGGCAGTCCGGAGTCATTATCGCTATTCATGTATGGCCAGCCAAAACGGGCTAAGCGGCTGTATTTTGATGTGATTCCTAAAACCGTTGATGAATATTATCAGCACCTTGGCAAACTGCCAAACCAAAGTGAGGCTGAAATATTCGAAAACCCATTGTGGCACATACATAGCGGTGTGCCTGATCAGGCCGGCTTGCCAGTTAGCTTTAACTTGTTATTGAACCTAGCTGCGGTCTGCCATGCTGAAGACCCGCAAATTGTCTGGGCCTATGTTAATGAATACACCGGCGATATCAGCCCACAAACATATGGTGAACTGGACCGGATGATTGACTATGCAGTGAATTATTATCAGGACATGGTGCGGCCCAATAAAACATACCGGCTGGCAGAAGCAAATGAAGCTATTAATCTTGAAATCTTAAAAACAGCTCTTGCGGACCTCCCTGATGATTGTGATGGCGAGGCTATTCAATCGGTTGTTTATGCGACTGGCAAGGCGGCCAATTATGAAAACCTGCGTGATTGGTTTAAGTGCCTGTACCAGGTGCTTCTGGGCCAGTCTGAAGGCCCTCGAATGGGATCATTTTTTGCTCTCTATGGCCGTAAAAAAAGCATTCAATTGATTGATGATGCGATTGCTGGCAAACTTGTCCAATTGGCGGGCCAGAAGTAATGTGGAATTTGCTGACTAAGGCGGCACGGCATTTACCAGCCGAAGCAGCGCACCGGGTTGCCGTTTCCGCTTTACATTATAATTTGGGACCGCGGCCAACTGAGCGCCAATCCAAGGCTGACCTAAGTGTTAGAGTTGCTGGGTTGGGATTTGCCAATCCGCTTGGTTTAGCTGCCGGTTTTGATAAGAACGCGACCTGTTTCAACGGTGCTATGGGTCTTGGATTTGCGCATGTTGAGGTCGGCACGATCACCCCCAAACCGCAGTCCGGAAACCCAAAACCACGCGTCTTTCGTTTGCCTGAAGAAAATGCGGTGATAAATCGTTATGGCTTTAACAGCCAGGGGATGCACGCAGTCGTTGAAAATCTGTGCGCGACAGCAAGCAAGCGGATAGGCATTCTAGGGGTAAATGTTGGGGCCAATAAAACTAGCAATGACCCTATTGATGATTATCGACAGGCGGTGGCAATGCTGGCGCCCTATGCTGATTATATCACGCTAAATATTTCATCGCCAAATACGCCGGGCTTGCGCAATTTGCAGACCAAACGGCATTTAGCTGATTTGCTGATGGCGGGTTTTGCAGGATGCCGTGAAGCCGGATTCGAACCATCATGCGTATCAACTGAGTTGAGGAAGAAACCTATTTTTCTTAAAATTTCGCCTGAACTAAATCATGACGATTTAGCAGCCATTGTTGAAAGCTGTGTTGACGCAGGCGTTAGCGGTATCATTGCCACTAACACAACGATTAGTCGGCCGATTGGGTTGAATGGGGTTTATGCTGGGGAGGCAGGCGGACTGTCTGGACTGCCATTATTTGACGCTTCCACCGGCATCCTTGCCGAGGTTGCGAGCCTAGGCCAAAACCGTCTCAGCCTGATTGGTGTGGGCGGTGTGAGTGCAGGCTGGCAAGCCTATGCAAAAATTTTGGTAGGGGCTGATTTGGTGCAGCTATACACTGGGCTTGCGCTTGAAGGTCCGTATTTACCGAACCGCATCCTGCATGAACTTTCTCATATGCTTGATGCTGATGGGGCCACAAGATTTGACCAGATAAAAGGACAAATCACCGATCCTATTGTAGCTATTAAACATGCGGTCGGTCTTTATGAGAGGCTCTGAAAGTAATAAACAGAATTTATTTTAGTGATGGGTTCCGATCAGGTTTGCTAAAACATGGATGTGCCGACTTTGTTTGTTTAGAACTATTGGTGTGTATGCATTGGTATTACCAATTTGAAAGCTGGTTTTCCGGCTTGACCTTGAACCAACACTGGCCTATACCCAATTCGCATACAACTAAATATGCCGATTTATGACCGTCCAACGTGGAGCTTTTTTCATGGCAAAACGCTGTCAAATTACTGGTAAGACTGTGATGTCTGGCAATAACGTCAGCCATGCGAACAACCGCACACGTCGTAGGTTTTTGCCAAACTTGCAATCCACGCGGATGCACAGCGAGGTTCTGAATCGTCAGATCAGTCTTCGTGTTTCAACAAGCGCAATGCGGACCATTGAAAAACATGGGGGTCTCGACGCTTATCTATTGCAGGCTCGTAATGCCGAATTAGCCGCTGAAGCTCGCGAGTTAAAGCGTGCAATTTCAACTGCAAAACTAGTCAAATAAAAGCACAATAATAATTTATAAAACCTAATGCCTAAATACCAGTATGTCTTTCATGCTTAAAGTCATGCGTGGCTTAAAACATTGGCGTGCAAAATAGTTGGATAGTTCAGGTTCTGTTTTGCTGGTGATTAGCCGAGCCTCATACTGCGTTTAGCCGAGTCTTCGTCAAACAGATCTGTCAATTGCCCCACAACGGCACCGCCAAGCTGGTCGACATCGGTAATTGTTACCGCCCTTCGGTAATAGCGTGTTACGTCATGACCAATGCCAATGGCGAGCAATTCAACAGGCGAGCGTCCCTCGATGTAGCCAATCACTTGACGAAGGTGCTTTTCAAGATAGCTGCCGCTGTTCACCGATAGGGTGGAGTCGTCAACTGGTGCGCCATCTGAGATGACAAGCATTATGCGGCGTTCTTCATGACGTGCCAAAAGTCTGTCATGCGCCCATAAAAGCGCTTCACCATCAATGTTTTCCTTTAAAATGCCCTCACGAAGCATTAGCCCCAGAGACTTGCGTGCGCGCCGCCATGGTACATCAGCGGGCTTGTAAATTATGTGGCGCAGGTCATTTAACCGGCCTGGCATCGCTGGTTTTCCAGCCTGTTGCCATAGTTCGCGTGATTGTCCGCCTTTCCAAGCACGGGTAGTGAACCCCAGAATCTCGACCTTGACCCCGCAACGCTCAAGGGTACGAGCTAAAATATCAGCAGTTACAGCGGCAATGGTTATGGGGCGCCCGCGCATTGAACCGGAATTATCGAGCAAAATGGTTACTACTGTATCGCGAAATTTTGTGTCTTGTTCCTGCTTATAGGATAGCGGGCTTAATGGCTGTGTTACAACTCGGTGAAGTTTGGCGGCATCCAAAATCCCCTCCTCCAAATCAAAATCCCAAGATCGGTTCTGATGTGCCATTAATTTCCGCTGCAAACGATTTGCTAGCTTGCCAACAATGGAGGTTACATTTTCCATATGCCGGTCAAGCATTATCCGAAGCCGCTCAAGCTCTTGAGGCTCACATAAATCAGCAGCGTTGGTGATTTCGTCGAATTTTGTTTCAAAGACAATGTAACCATCTTTACTCGTGCCGCTCTGAAAATTATCGCCACTTAAATCTGCATTCGGCGATTCGCCATCGCTGCTACCCTCATCGGTACCTTCGGAGTCCATCATTTCGTCACTTTCGGACGCTCCAGCGTCACCAGCATCATCCATTGCCTGACTGTCATCACCCTCACTTTGATCTTCTCCGACCGCGGATTGTTCTCCATCCTGCTCGGACTGGCTATCACCGCCCTCTTCCTGATCATTTTCGTTGTCAGAGTCCTGGTCGTCTTCTAATGCCGAGTCGCCAAGATCCGACTCGAGGGCTCCAATTAGGCGGCGTGACAACTCAGCAAAGGCAGATTGATTGTCAAGCTGATCACTAAGCTCACAGATGAGTTCGCCAGCTCGACTCTTGACCCAAGGCCGCCATAAATCCATGACCATAGAGAGGTTTTTTGGAGGTGGTGATCCGGTTAATTCTTCACGCAGCATTAAACGCACAACCTCGGCAATACCAGCATCATCGGCACTACCTGGAGCGTCAATTTGTCGGTTTTCATAACGTTGGTTTAGCGCCGCATCTAAATTAGCCCCAACTCCTTTCATGTGGCGTGCGCCAATCGCTTCAACACGTGCACGCTCGGCTGACTCAAAAATTGCTTTAGCACCATCAGGGCTGGGACAATGTTTTTTATGGGTCAGGGCATTGTGATGTGCAAGCCACAGCGCTGCTCCATCCGCTGCTCCACGCAAGCTGGCCTTTTGCGCTGCGGTTGCAGTCGGTGGCAGTGCAGGCAAACGTACGTCATCATTGCCAACATGCGTGTCGGTGCCAGCATAAGTAACCTGATGATCTTTTCCGCCTGCAAGCGCACGCATGGCGGCTGCATTCGATCTAAGAAATTGTGCATCCTTATCAAATGGAGACATTTGCTGGTCCTGCTGTTTTTGTGGCGCAAAGGTTTTAATTGGATATGGAGCTGATTTTCAAACCGTCCCCAGACTTAGCTGGCATTTGCTTGACTAATTGGTGCTTCCGGTAGATCAATCCCAAAGCAACGTTGATAGTATTCTGCTACTGTGGGCCTCTCAATTTCGTCACACTTATTCAAAAAGCTTAACCGGAACGCCAAAGTCATATCACCAAAAATACTGGTATTCTCTGCCCATGTAATTACGGTACGGGGGGACATCACCGTAGATAAATCACCTGACATAAAGCCTTTTCGGGTCAAATCTGCCATCCGGACCATTGCTGCAACCTTTTTACTGCCATTCTTGTCGGCAAATTGTGGTAATTTCGCGGTGACAATATTCACTTCGTCTTCATGAGAGAGGTAATTCAGTGTTGATACAATTGACCATCGATCCATCTGCCCTTGATTGATTTGCTGTGTACCATGATAAAGACCGGTTGTATCCCCGAGGCCAACAGTATTTGCTGTGGCAAAAAGTCGAAAATTTGGGTTTGGGTGTATCACCTTGTTGCTATCTAACAATGTTAGTTTGCCATCAACCTCAAGAACACGCTGGATTACAAACATCACATCGGCTCGCCCAGCATCATATTCATCAAAAACGAGTGCAACTGAGTTTTGCAATGCCCATGGCAGGATGCCTTCACGGAATTCAGTAACCTGTTTGCCATCGCGAAGCACGATGGCATCTTTGCCGATCAGGTCAATGCGACTAATGTGACTGTCCAGATTGACCCGGATACATGGCCAGTTTAACCGAGCTGCCACCTGTTCAATGTGGGTGGATTTTCCGGTGCCGTGATACCCTTGGATCATAACCCGGCGGTTGTGTCCAAACCCAGCTAGGATTGCTATGGTAGTGTCAGTGTCAAACTGATAGTTGGGGTCAAGTGCCGGCACATAATCAGACCCTTTGCTAAAAGCAGGCACAGCCATATCAAAATCGATGCCAAAGACTTCTCTGGCGTTGATAGTAACATCGGGCGCTGAGAGAGAATGGGCAGAGGTTGGCGCAAATTTTGCGTTATCAGACATAACAGTTAGAACTCCACAATAAGCAAATTAAAGGTCTATTTGGCGACAGGATGGTCACCCTTGGAAAGGCTCTTTCGGATCAGTGCGTAGGCAAGGTTAATATCTTTTAGTCGTTCTTCGGCATATGCATCACCCCTATTTTTATCAGGGTGATTTTCTTTTACCAGTTGCTTGTATTGTTTTTTTACAATATCAAAGTCATCAACAGGTGCCAAGTTTAAGGTTCCCCAGGCCTTTCGTTCTTCTGTTGTTAACTTGTGGCCCGACCTTGTTTCATTGCGCTGCTCGAAATCAAACAGCCCTAAGGGGTCTTCAAAATAATCCTCGCTTGGTTGACCGGTTGCAAATTTCCAGCTTGGACGCTCCCATGTTGTGGCACGACGAATTTCAGCCTCTAGCGCCGCGCCTTGCAGCCCATCGTAATAATTCCAGGATTTGTTATAGGCCCGCACATGATCGAGGCAAAACCATATGTAATCCCGCAACGCATCGCGTGATTTTGGCGCTGGATAAAGGCCTTCACCATTACAGCCTTTGGCCGCACAGCGGCGTGGATGCTCGTCATTTTGACGTTTGTCGATGTTAAAGTCTGGTACGGAGGCGCGTCTCACACTATGATCCATTTTATTTTGTGCCTGCTGTAGGCAGATAACCCCCTTAATGGAGATAGCATATGGTAACGGCAGATACTATAGCGCAAAAGCTGACTGAGGAATTAATTCCAAATGAAATTGATGTTAAGGATGTCAGTCACAAACATGCTGGGCATGCTGGGTGGCGTGAAGGGGGAGGCACACATTTTGAGGTCACCATCAAAGCGGCAGTGTTTGCAAATAAATCCCGATTGCAGCGGCATCGAATTGTGAATGAGATTTTGGCTGATGATTTAGCCAAGAGCATCCATGCGTTGGAACTTCACCTTTCAGCATAAGCCTGCTGAGGTTAACCCAAATCATCAGCATAACCAACACAGCTGTTGCGAAGATGGCTTCGCTCACTTTGTTTATCGGCATCGCTAAAATGTGTCTTTTGACGGCGTTCGCGCGCTTCATGGCCATATAGCGTTTGATAAGCAGTAGTCGCAACTGGTCCCAGCAACTCTGTGATATGTGTGCAGCCATGACGCCCACCTATCGCGGCTTGGACCTTTCGGCGCCAGCCGGGCCCAATTTTTAGCCCCACCAGTTTTGTAAACACGTCATTTGCTTTTGGGCATACGACATAGGGGCCAGTAACCGTAATAGCCTCTGCAGCAGTGATCATCCGCTCTTTTGTAATGGTAATGCGAACAATCATGTGATGAACAGGAAGGTCAGGTGTTACCTCACCCCTGAAATCGCTCGGAAATGAATAGGTTTTATGATCGGTTAGTTCTGCCTCGATATCAAAGAGTCCGTCAATGCGCACATAGCCGTTTGATGTGATTTGACGTTTATGGGCCAGTTCACGTTCAACTGCGGGTGGGCTTAATTCAGTTGAATGATTGATCCCATATGGCGTGGTGATTGTTGAATTTTTGTGTGGGTTGCCACTGCTCATTATTTTAATCTTTCTGTGTGGTTCGCCTGATATTTTACTTGGTGTCTCAGTTGGCCCAGAGCCGCAAGCTAGTTAGCCGGTTACCTTCGCGTTTAACAATACGAAAGCGGATATCATGGAATCTAAATTCTTGACCCGGGCTTGGGATAGTGCGGCTCTCAAATAATACTAATCCCGCTAATGTTGATGCATCTTCATCAGGCAGGTGCCAGCCAAGTGCCCGGTTTAGATCGCGAATTGTCACACTGCCATCAACAAGCCACGAACCATCTGCTTGCGCACTCAGGCCAGCAAGGCCGATGTCATGTTCATCATCAATGTCACCAACAATTTCCTCAAGAATGTCTTCTAAAGTCACAATGCCACGAAAATCACCATATTCATCGACGACTACGGCAAAATGCTCACGCCGTGCTCGAAACGCCTGTAATTGATCGAATAGCAGTGTAGTTTCGGGTATGAAATAGGCATCACTGGCAATATTCTGCACTGATTTTGGCAGAAGTAGAATTTTTCCATTTTTGTCAACCTCTCCAAGGGCACGAAGCAAATCTTTGACATGGAGGACACCGATAATATTATCAGGCTTGCCGGAAAAAACTGGATGGCGTGTATGTGGTGAACCAAGCACATTTCGCAGAATATTATCAACATGATCATCAGCGTTGACCATGCTGACAGCGCCGCGATGCGTCATGATTTGTTCAACTGACAGTTCATTCAAATCCAAAATAGAAGACAGCATTGCCTTGCGTTCACGATCATCTGCATTGCCATCATCGCCTTGAAGCTCAATTAGGCCACGCAATTCTTCTTCTCGGTCAGACTCGGCGATTGGGTTTGGCCGGATCATCTGGCTGGCAAGAAGCCTCAGACCAACTGATAGTGGGCTTAATAAGCGCACCACCCATTTTAAAGCAGGGGCAATGCGCAACGCATAGCGATCGGCATAGGCAAATGCATAGGTTTTTGGCATGACTTCCGCAAACACAACTAACAACACTGTCATTGCAATCGTTGCCCATACCAACCCACCCTCGCCAAACAAGGAAATGGCAACACTGGTTGCTAATGCTGAGCCGAGAACGTTCACCGCATTGTTGCCAATTAGAATGGATCCAATCAGCCCTTCTCGATCAGCGCGCAACGCTTCAACAATTAGGGCGCGTTTATTACCCTTGCTGGCAAGTTGACGCATACGTGCGTCAGACGCGGCTGTCAGCGCTGTCTCGGCACTTGAAAAAAACGCTGAGGCCAATATCAGGATAAGGATGATAGATGCCAGAATCCACAAGCTAGACAACATTTTGATCCCTCTCAAGTAGGGCTTTTACTTTGTCTGACGGCACATCGCCGCAGACAAATGCATCACCAATCGCACGTACAAGAATGAAATGCAGTTTACCGTGGCGCATCTTTTTATCGTGTTTCATATGCTCAATGAGCCGGCAAGCGGGAACATTACCCGTGGCAAGGTCAGACTGCCCTGAAGGCAATCCAACGGTGTGAAGATGGGCTTTACACCTGGTCGCATGATCGGAAGCACAAATCCCCAAATCAACTGACAGATCGAATGCTAGCCCTAGGCCGGCGGCAACGGCTTCGCCGTGAAGAAGGCTACCATCATAGCCCGCCTCGGCCTCAAAGGCATGTGCGAATGTGTGACCAAGATTAAGTAAGGCTCGCTTTCCAGCCTCGCGTTCATCCACCTCGACTATGCGTGCCTTGGCCTCACAAGATCTACCTATGGCGTGCATAATTGCATCTGGTTCAAGCGCAAGAACTGCAGAGCTGTTCTCTTCCAGCCAAGTGAAGAACCTTGCGTCCCCTAATAGCCCGTATTTTGCCACTTCGGCATAGCCGGCCCGCAATTCACGTTTTGGCAAACTTACCAATAGGCTGGTATCTGCGAGGACAGCCTTTGGCTGGTGGAATGCACCAATCAGATTTTTGCCTGCTGCCGCATTAACGCCAGTTTTTCCGCCAACTGAACTATCGACTTGGGCTAGAAGACTTGTTGGTATCTGCACGAAATCAACGCCGCGCAAAAGGCTTGCTGCTGCAAACCCAGCCAGATCTCCGATAACGCCGCCACCAAAGGCGACTAGTAGTACTGATCGGTCAATGCCCAGAGCCAAAATATCATCAAGTAGGCGCGAGAGCATCGTCATGGATTTGCTAGCCTCACCAGCCATTATTGCAAAATGGTCAAGTTTGCGTGCAAAGGATTTTAGGCCAGCTTTAAGACGAGTAAGGTGAAGGTTGGCAACGTTTTTGTCGCTGATGATAATGATGTGTCGGTTAGCAACAATTGGACCAAGCGCTTCACCTGCCCGATCAATCAGATCAGGCCCAATGACAATGTCATAAGCACGATTGCCGAGGCCAACGGTTAATGTGTTTTGCTGCATCCCCAAATCACCTAATGTTTTGCCAGATAAGTGTCAAGCGCGCGAAGCAACTCCATCATTGCCTTACGTGTCGATAACCCGTCTGTGTTAATTTCGATCTGAGCCTTTTGATAATGCCTTGCCCGTTCTTTGTTTAGCTTTGCCAGCGTCGCAAGCGGATTATCATTGTTCAACAATGGCCGTGATTTAGTGCTTCCTATGCGTGCCAGTAATGTTTCCGGTGGTGCCTTTAGCCATACAACAAGAGTTTTGTTTAATAAAAGGCGTGCAGTTTGTGGAAAGCAAAATGCGCCACCACCGGTTGCGATGATTTGAGGTTTTGACAATATCAATTGTCTGATGGCCTGAAATTCCAGTTCTCGGAATTTTGCCTCTCCCGCCAACTCAAAGATTTCGCTAATGCTAATACCAGCATCGCTGACGATTTTCTGGTCGCTATCGGTGTAATTAAGCCCAAGTTTTTTTGCTGTCCGCCGCCCGACAGCGGATTTACCACTTCCCATCAATCCTACCAGCGCTAATGGCCGATCAAGGCGCGCAACAACAGTTTTGGCCAATTGCGTGATGTTATTGGAGGCTGGATTGGTTTTTCTATTTAAATTTGCCATGGTTTTAGCATAACGACGTAGGAGAGTGAGGCCAATAGAAGAAGATACCGAATAATTCTTCAGCCTAACCAAATATCATAAAAATATGACTGAACTGGTGACTTTGCCCAATTGCCGACATAATATTGTCATAAAGACACTGCTCTTTCAGGTATAAACAACGGCTAGCTCTTATATTTAACACCTGATTATTACTTGTCTAGATGGGTGAAAAATGCCGTTGAGTCAAAAAACAGTATAGAATCTTGGAGCCAAAATTGAGTAGGCCAAAAAATTTGGGTAAAATATGACACGGATTGCAATATTATTCTTGATTTTGATTGGTGGGGTTGCATTTGGCCTCGTTGTTTTGTCCAACTGGCAAATACCAGCCCCTATAACGGCAATTGACAAGGTTATCCCTAATGACAAATTGCAAAAATAAGTTTTGTTTTTTACCGTATGTTACGGTGGCAAGGGCTGTTCTGAGCTTCGTTACTTCTGTGGTTATTATTGTCACGATGAGCGTGTCGTCGATGGCACAACAGGATGCGCCAGTCAATCTGCTAACCATTGCACCAGTTCATAAAAATGCTTATAGCCCAGACAGCCCAGATAATATCGACCAGGCGATCGAGCAAGCGCTGGAAACTGACGGCTCGATTAAGAAACCTAAAAATGAATATCCGTCTGATGAAATTGTCAAACCGGCGCGAATGGGTGAGGTGATAACAAACAAACCTAAAGAAAGCCCGCCTATAGCTTCCTCCAGCAAAGATGCTGTCGCGGCCGGCACCAAAAGTTTGGGTAAAAAAAACACAGAAAATAGCGGTGTTGAGATTAATCCCGTAATAGCTGCTGACAGCCCAGCGAAGCAAAATGCCAAAATAGGTAACATTGAAAATTTTGATGCGGGGGTTAGCAATAATGCTGGCGGTGCTCTGACAAATGAGATTTATGGTAGTGCTAAGATTGGCCGCCGCAAAATTTCAGATGTTGGGCTTGCTGCCATTGGTGTTGGCAATATCGGCAATAACCAGCTTGATAGCATGATATGGCGCGGGACGACCGCGCGAGATGCTATATTTTTATTGCAACAAGCAGCTGTGAGGAGTCAATCGTCAGCAATTATGCGGCTTGCTTATGAAGTTGTAGCGCGTCAATCTGTTCCACCAAGCGGAGCAAATAATGTTGCTACCGAACTTGTTGAGGCGCGGCTTGCTTTTTTGGCGAACGGAGGTCGGTCGGAGGACCTTGCGTTACTTGTTGCCCAGCTTCCTAAAGCCGAAAAATGGGCTAGTTGGCGGCGTTGGCTCACCGAACATTATTTGATGATTCGCGATGATAGCGCGGCGTGTAATATTGTTGCCAGTGAAATTACTCAGACTTTGGAACCGTTTTGGCACAAATCCAATGTGATCTGTCAGGCCGTTCAAGGCAATTTTGGTGGGGCTAGGTTTGCTGCAGATATTTTGGCGGCAAATGGTTTTGATGACCCTGCTTTTTTTGGCCTTGTTGATGAGGTGTTGAATAACAAACCAGCGGAAGAAGTGGATGCAACAAGCCTAGACTCAGCCCATATTGTTTTGATGGATGTTGCAAATCGCGCCATCCCGCTTGAAGGTTTATCAGTTTTGCCAAACCAGATGGCAGAAACGGTAATGAAATTAAAATTTCTGGGGCCTGATGCACGAATGGTTTCTACTTTCGATGGACTAAACCGGGGATTGATTTCGCACCGGCAGGCAGGGAAGTTATGGCGCAATGTCGGACCATCAAATGATGATCCACAAATTGCCCTGGCTCGTCTAGATGCGAATGCGAATGCCTTGACGACCGCATTGGTATGGCGCGCGATTGATGCGGATAAACGTCCTGAGCGGCTATCGATGGTGCCGAAAGCAGTAAAGGCCGAGATTGCAGCTGGCAATGGTGCAGTGATGTTGCCCCTTTATGCGGAGTTGGTGCGCAACGCTCTTACTGATGAGGCGGTGGCATCGATCATACGATTTGATGATCTCGATGTTGCCCCCAAACTGGCTTTCATGCTGGCAATTAATGAGCCAAGTGATACCACGACGTTAAGTGCCTTTGGTAGGAACATTGATGCGTTGCGGGTTGCTGAACTGCTCAGCGGCATTAACCATGGAGAAATTGGTCTAGACACGGTTAGTGCTCTAAAAGTATGGCATTTGGTGCCAGTTCTCGATGCTGCTGGTGTTGGCATTGACGAGATCAACTGGCTTGATCTGGTCAAGCACGAAGGGCGGCCACAACGGTCATTTGTCAATCTGTCACCAATTCTGTTAAAAGCCATTGCTTCAGCAGCTGCAAACCATCATGTTGCGGAAACGGTGTTGCTCATCAATTGGCTTCTGCAAGATGTACCGCTTGATAAGGTGAACCCGGGAGATTTGGCTGCTGTTATAGGGGCGCTTGATCAGATTGGTCAGTCAGAGACTGCCAAGGCGTTTGCTCAAGAGGTTGTAAAAGCGCATTTAATGCAGATGCTGCTGGCGGAAAAGGTGCCCAATGGCACGCAAAGTTAGGGTTGCTGCTTCTGTCAACGAACCCGATCCGTTAATTGACGGCTTTCTTCAGGCTATTTCGGCAATGAGAGCTGCGTCAGTAAACACGCTTTCAGCTTATCGCCAAGATCTTCTTGACTGTCAGGCTGGTCTTGAAATACGAGCAAAAACCCTCACCAATTGCGATATGGATGACTTGCGAGGCGTGATAATATGGTGGCATCAGCGTGATTTGAAACCGCGTTCAGTGGCGCGGCGGCTTAGTGCGTTGCGTCAATTTATGGGATGGGCAGTTGAGGATGGTGTTCGACAGGATGACCCGACCACTTGGCTTGACAACCCGTCGCTTCCCGCATCCGTTCCGAAAAGTTTGAGCGAAACGGAAATAACCCAACTGCTGAAGATGGCAACAATGCTAGAACCAAAATCGGCATCACTGCAAGCGCTTGCTATGTTGGAAATTTTATATGCAACAGGCCTTCGCGTTTCTGAGTTAGTTAGCTTGCTTGTGGTGCAATTTCGACGTAATCCAAAAACAATATTGGTTAAGGGTAAGGGAGGGCGTGAGCGAATGGTTCCGCTTGGTGAAACTGCACAGGTGGCAGCGTTGCGCTGGATTGAATGTCGTGATGCTAATCCTGCATTTGTGCAGTCCGATTACATGTTTCCGGTACGTGGTGGTGGTCCTATGAGTCGTCACCGATTTGCCTCGCTGCTAAAAAAGCTCGCACTTGCCGCCGACATCGAGGTGGGTCGAGTAAGCCCCCATAGGTTACGGCATTCCTTCGCCACTCATATGTTGAACCGTGGTGCTGATTTACGAAGCCTGCAAAGCTTACTTGGCCACGCTGACATTTCAACAACACAAATTTATACCGCTAGCCGTCCTGAGAGGCTGGCCGGTCTTGTTAAATCGGCTCACCCGCTTGCCAGTTGTCGTCAAGATAGATAAACTACTGCTTCAACGAAGAAAAGAGCCCGAATGAGACATTTTCTTGATTTTGAGAAACCGATTGCTAGCCTTGAGGGGAAAGTCGAAGAGCTTCGCCATATGAGCTCTGATGGTAGTATCAATATTGCCGATGAAATTGGGAAATTACAGACCCGCATTGAGCGCGAGCTAAAGCAAACATACGAAAAGCTGGGTGCATGGGAAAAAGTGCAGGTTGCTCGCCATCCGGATCGACCAAAAGTGACAGCTATTTTTGACAGGCTTTTTGACGATTTCACTCCTCTTGCTGGAGACCGAAGTTTTTCTGAAGACCACGCTATCATTGGCGGCATGGCGAGGTTTAGGGGTCAGGCTGTTATGGTGATGGGTACTGAAAAGGGCCGCACAACTGAAGAACGTATTAAACGCAATTTTGGCATGGCGCGCCCTGAAGGCTATCGCAAAGCTGCGAGGCTGATGGATATTGCTGGCCGCTTTGGCCTACCCGTCCTAAGCTTTGTTGATACCGCAGGTGCCTATCCGGGGCGCGGTGCCGAGGAACGCGGCCAAGCTGAAGCTATTGCCAGTGCAATCCGGTCCTGCCTGAAACTACCAACTCCGATGGTGGCTGCCATTATTGGCGAAGGGGGATCAGGTGGTGCCATTGCGCTTGCCACGGGTAATCGGGTGATAATGTATGAACATGCGATTTATTGTGTAATTTCACCTGAGGGCTGCGCATCAATTCTATGGCGTAGTGCCGATCATGCGCGAGATGCTGCTGAGGCGATGCGGATTACATCTGACTGGATGCATAAGCTTGGGGTGGTGGATGCTGTGGTGAATGAGCCAGTTGGAGGAGCACATCGTGACGCATTGGCAGCGATTGATGCGCTTGGTGATGCATTTGCCGTTCAACTGGAAGCGATGGCGGGTATGGACTCTGCGGAATTAATTTCAGATCGATATGAAAAGTATTTGCGGATTGGTGATAAACAGCTGGATTGATCTTCATCCCAAATTCTAGTCAACAATGATCCTATAAATTCCAATATAAAAAAAGACATGCAATGCTTTTTTAGGTACCAATCACGCGGGTTGGACCGATAACTGGGTTGGTTTTTAATGAAGGGATTGCGTTTTGGGCCCTGACAGTGGCGCTCAAGTCCAGCGCGGCACAAATAATTGCATCGCCATCTTTGGCTTCGGCTATAATTTCGCCCCATGGGTTAATAATTAGCGAATGACCATAAGTTTTACGTCCGTCAGCATGGGTACCGGATTGCGCGGGCGCCACAACATAGCAACCAGTTTCAATTGCTCTTGCTCGCAGTAGTACGTGCCAATGGGCTTTACCGCTGAGCGCGGTAAAAGCTGCAGGCACCAAAAAAAGCTGTGCCCCATCAAGAGCAAGCTGGCGATAAAGGTGCGCAAACCGAACATCATAACAAATAGTCAAACCACAGGGTACATTTTCGACATGAGCGATCACTGGCGACTTGCCAGCGGAAAAGCTGTCAGATTCCTGATAGCTTTTGCCATCGCCAACATCGGCATCAAACATATGAATTTTGTCATAATACGCGATCACCGCGCCGTCGGGCCCAAACAGCAAGCTCCGGTTGACAAGCTGGTTATTGTCACGTCGCCGCATTATCAATGAACCGGCGAGCAGCCAAATACCAAATTCACGCGCAATATTGCCAAGCCATTTTTGGCTATAGCTTTCATCGTCCCATTCGGCCCTTTGGAGCAGTTGCTCGCGGCTTGCAGCAAGGTAGTTTGCACATTCGGGCAGGGCAACAAGACTTGCTTTGGAAGCTGCTTCTGCGATTAATGGTTGGATATGGCGCAATGTTTTTGCTACATCATCGCTAGCACAATATTGAAGGGCGGCGACGCGTAACATACTGGTCTAGCAAGCCATTGAAAGAAGTTTGTCTAGATGGCCTGCCTGATTGAGGCGGAGTAAATCATCGCAACCGCCAACATGGTCATCATTGATAAAAATTTGCGGAACCGATGTTTGTCCATTTGCACGAATGCGCATCGCCCGTCGTTTGGCTGTGCTCAACGTAACATCAATTTTTTCAAAATTGATGTTTTTGGAAGATAGCAAATTTACCGCCCGGGTGCAAAAAGGACAGGCCATTGTTGTGTAAATTTCAACCTTTACCATATCTCTCCTCATTTGGTGCGCTGTATCGCCGCCACATTATGTTAATTCACCCATCTTTACCATAATGTAAAACCGGTTTGTTTTCCTAGTCTGCATTCTCGAAATGATTTCTCTACAACCAAGTTTTGTCTAAATAACGCTTGCTGTTTTTATCTCAGCCTCTACAAAATGCAATCGATGAGCGTTTTGATACCACAATTGTTTGATATGCGTGCTTTACGCTGGAATCGGCAGCGGGCGGCTACGTCTTATGATAAATTTGCCTTCCTAAAGGATGAGGCTGCTCTTCGCCTTGTCGACAGGGTTGATTTGATGCGGCGTGATTTTGACCTGTGTCTTGATCTTGGAGCGCATGATGGTCGGCTGTCCCAGCATCTGGCTCCGCTTGGTAAAATAAGGACAATAGTACAAAGCGATCCAGCCGATAAGTTTTCCAATAATTTTTTCCCGAGTGGTATAAATCAAAGGGTAGCACCTTTTGCGGTCCATGATTTTACCACCTTACCATTTGCAGATAAAAGTTTTGATGGGGTGTTCTCATGCCTTAATTTTCACTGGGTAGATGATTTGCCGGGCCTGTTCGTGCAAATTCGGCGCTTGTTGCGGCCGGATGGTTTGTGCTTGGTTAATTTGCTTGGCGGTGACAGCCTTTACGAATTGCGTGCGTCGCTAATTGCAGCTGAACAGGATATTTCTGGTGGGTTCAGCCCACGCTGTGCGCCGATGGTGGACATCCGCGATGTTGGTGGACTGCTTGGACGTGCTGGCCTTGCTCTGCCAGTTGCGGATAGTGACCGGCTGACCGTAAATTATCCCAATATGTTTGGGCTGATGAGGGATTTACGTGGCATGGGTGAACAAAATGTATTGGTTGCCCGCGTACGACATCCAACAAAGCGAGCTGTATTCGTGCGGGCGGCAGAAATTTATCAAGATAAATTTGGGCAGGCGAATGGATCAATTCCGGCCACTTTTGAGATTATCACCCTCACTGGTTGGGCCCCGCATGAAAGCCAGCAAAAACCTCTGCGTCCTGGATCGGCAAGAGCGAGGTTGGCGAGTGCGGTTGGCAGTCATGAAACAACTCCGGAGGGAAGCAGCTTATAAAAGGTCCTGCAATGTTGAAATTAGTGGAATATCAGCTGCAGGCATTGGATAATCACGAAGATTTTGCGGGCGAACCCATTTTAATGTCCCACCTTCCATTGGCTGCGGCCTGCCCTGCCAACGGCGACAAACAAACAGCATCATCAAAAGGTGAAAGGCATCATGATCATTGTTGGCATTATATTGATGGCTGACAAAGCTGAGCGGAGCAAGGCAGGATAGGGTAGTATCAATGTTTAATTCTTCCCGTAATTCACGGATTAGCGCTGTTTCTGGTGTTTCGCCAGTTTCTATTTTTCCTCCAGGAAATTCCCATAAGCCAGCCATTGATTTGCCAGCAGGCCGTTGGGTAAGCAGGACCCGTCCATCAGTGTCAATAAGAGCGACAGCACTTACGAGAAGCATCTTGGGCTTAGCTTCGATAATCGGCATTGATTGAGATATATCCATGGGTAAGGTCACAAGTCCACACCCGGGCTGAGCCAACACCATTGCCTACAGTAACCGCGATATCAACCATCTGTCCTGTCATATGGTGAGCGATAGGGGTTTCATCATAATCAGGTATTCTCATTCCAGCGCGAGCTACAGCATGGCCGCCAATATCAATGCCAATGTCATTGGTTGAAATGCCAATGCCCAATTTGCCAATCGCCATAACAATTCGGCCCCAATTTGGATCCTCACCAGCAATGGCGGTTTTCACTAGCGGTGAATTAGCAATGGCCATCCCAATCTGGTGCGCGGTTCTTTTGTTATTGGCACCTTTAACATCAATCGTGATCAATTTTGTCGCACCCTCACCATCGCGCACAATCTGGATTGCGAGATTACGCGTCACTGCACAAAGTGCGGTGCGAAAATCATCCAAGATAGGATCAAGTGGATCGGTGATAGGTCGGTTCGCGGCACTGCCGCTTGCCATCAGGAATACGCTATCATTGGTTGATGTGTCACTGTCAACTGTTATGGCATTAAAACTCTTATCATTCGCCTGGTGCAAGCAATGTTCTAATACCGATGCAGGCAATGCCGCATCCGTCGCTATATAACCAAGCATGGTTGCCATATTTGGTGCGATCATGCCAGACCCCTTTGCAATGCCGCACAAAGCAATCTTTTTTCCGTCGATAACGCATGTGGCATGCGCGCCTTTGGCGAATGTATCGGTTGTTAAAATAGCGTTGGCGGCAGATTGCCAGCTGGCTGTCTGATTTTCAACGAGTTTTCCAAAATATGGGGTAAGCGCAGTCGCATCAAGCGGCTCGCCAATAACTCCTGTTGAAGCAATCATAACCTCATTCGCATCGCATTTCAGGGTGGCGGCAAGACCTGTTGCAATATCCTGGACAGCCTTTTGACCGAGCCTACCTGTAAAGGCGTTTGCATTGCCAGCATTCGTAATGATGGCGAGTGCTTTGCCAGTTTTTGCAATGGTCCGGCTCCAGCAAACTGAGGCTGCGGCAGTGTCAGATTTGGTGAACACGCCCGCAACGCTGCTATTAGGCGCAAGTGAAATGAGCAGTAAGTCGTCTCGCCCTTGATAGCGCATGCCGCTTGCCGCCGTTGCGAGGTTGATCCCTGCAATTTTTGGCATATCGGGAAAGCTGGAGGGAGCCAAAGGAGACAAAGTCATCTGATCAGCCTATTGCTTTTTTTTGTTAGCCGCCATGGCATCCTTACGAATATCGTCAAAGCTACGCAGCCTAATCTCTTGTTTTGCCCTTAACTCTTCGAGCACGCGGCCAAGAGCTTGGGTTGACAATGTTTGTACTAACTGCTCACGCATGTTTTCGATTGATGGTGCAGGTGCAATTTCTTTCGACTCTACCTTTATCACATGCCAGCCAAACTGCGTTTGAACTGGTTGCTTGGTGATTTTACCATCTTCCAATGCAAAAGCGGCATTTTCAAATGCTGGGACCATTTGTCCACGGCCAAATTTGCCAAGAGAGCCGCCATTTGGCCCACTTGGCCCTGTTGATTTACTTTTTGCCAATTCGGCAAAGTCTGCTCCTTCTTTAAGCGAAGCGATAATCGCTTTGGCTTCATCTTCACTGGCAACAAGAATATGAGCAGCAGTAACCTGCTCACGAGAGGAGGTATCCGCAACAAAAATTTTATATGCTTTTTCAATGGCTGACTCGTTAACGTCACTACTAATTTTTTCACCAATCCATGACTCAGCCAGCACGCGATCTGCCGCCGTTTTCATAGCTGCAGCAATTTCTTTTTTTGTGTCATATTTTTCTGCACGCGCTGCGTCAGCGGCAATTTTAGAATCAATCATATCAGTTACAAGCTGGTCAAAATAATTTTCCATTGGGGCTTGACGGAATTTGGCTGGCAACCTTTCAGCCTGGCGCATGACATCATCAAGCCAGATTGTTTCACCATTAACTGTTCCCACTGGAATCCGATCTTCGTCTGCCTGAACCATAGGGGCCGTTACTGCAAAAAGGATGGCGCCCGCTAGGAGGTAGATGAATTGATAGGTAAAAATTCCGTTGCGCATGCGTATACCCTCTTGATTAATGATATTTAATGTCCACCAGTCCAGGTTGCCCGGCAATCTTTGGCTCAAAATCCAAGCAGCCTAATTCGGAAAAAACGATGACCGAATGTGTTTAGTGTTAGCGAAGCTAATGCTTAAGAGCAAGTCTGCACTTGGCACAAGATGTCAATAAAATGCGTCAGTTTTCCTCACTTAACGCGGTAACAAAGATTTTGACTTTCAATGGGTAGTGCTGAAAAGCGTGCCCAGACAATTGACAAAATTCGTGTCTTTACCTATTTCCAAGCAGTAGCATGCCGCGCCGCCTAAAAATCTGTCGCCTGGCAGGACGTTCATCGCACGGCTGGGGAGTTATGATGTTTGGGTCTTTTGCAAAAAATCTGTTTGGCAGCTCGAATGACCGTGTGGTCAAAGCCATGCAGCCCCTAGTGCAGCAAATTAATGCCCGTGAGGCCGACCTTGCTGGACTTAATGATGATGCTTTGCGAAGAATGCTCGCTGATATCCGGCAAGAAATAGTTGATGGAGCATCAAAGGATGCTTTTTTAGTTGATGTGTTTGCATTAGTTCGAGAAGCCGCCAAGCGTACTTTAGGGCAACGCCATTTTGATGTACAGTTGATGGGGGGTATTGCGCTTCACCGTGGCCAGATTGCGGAGATGAAAACTGGCGAGGGCAAAACTCTTGTTGCAACATTGGCTGTCGTGCTTAATGCACTTGATGGTCGCGGCGTCCATGTTGTTACGGTAAATGATTACCTTGCTTCGCGTGATGCGGCATGGATGAGTAAGGTATACAAATTCCTTGGATTAACTGTTGGCTGTATCATTGGTGGGCTCGATGATAGCGAGCGTCGCGCCGCTTATGCCTGTGACGTCACCTATGGTACGAATAATGAATTTGGCTTTGACTATTTGCGCGATAACCTGAAATTCACTCTTGATGAGATGGTCCAGCGTGACTTTTCTTTCGCCATCGTTGATGAGGTTGACTCAATCCTGATTGATGAGGCTAGGACTCCGTTAATTATTTCTGGCCCAGCCGAGTCGAACTCTGAACATTACATTATGGCCAATCAGATTGTGCCAATTCTTGATGGAGAAGATTTTGACCTAGATGAAAAAGGAAACAGTGTTTCACTGAGTGAGGTTGGCATTGAACATGCCGAAACCCTGCTTCGTGAACGTGACGCGATTGGCGAAACCACATTATATGACACGGAAAATGTTGGACTACTTCATCACGTAAATCAGGCTTTACGTGCACATCAGCTTTTTTCTCGTGACACACACTACATGGTAAAAGATGGACAGGTTGTTATAATTGATGAATTCACTGGCCGGGCCATGGAAGGCCGCCGTTTCTCTGATGGATTACATCAGGCTCTTGAGGCTAAAGAAGGGGTTGAAATTCAGGCTGAAAACCAGACCCTTGCGTCGGTAACATTCCAAAACTATTTCCGCATGTATGACAAATTGGCGGGGATGACGGGTACTGCCCTTACTGAGGCCGGGGAATTTTCTGAAATTTACAGCCTTGAGGTGACTGAAATCCCGACAAACCGAGAAATTGCGCGGATTGACCATGATGATGAGGTGTATCGCACTAGTAGTGAGAGGGATGAGGCGGTTATTGAGCTGATTCTTCTATGCCGTTCCCGTCAGCAGCCGGTGCTTGTTGGCACAATCAGTATTGACAAATCTGAGCGACTGTCAGCTGAACTAACCAGGCGCAAGATTGAACATAGGGTTTTGAATGCCCGTTTTCATGAAGAAGAGGCAAAGATTATTGCTGATGCCGGCATGCCAGGCGCGGTAACAATTGCCACCAACATGGCCGGGCGTGGCACTGATATTCAGCTAGGTGGCAATCTGGACATGCGATTATTGGACCTAGAGGCCAAGGGTAATCCAGTTACGGATACGCTGCGGGACAAAATAACGAAAACTGTTGAGGCTGATAAAAAAACGGCACTTGAGGCGGGTGGGCTTTATGTGATCTGCACCGAACGTCATGAGTCGCGTAGGATCGATAATCAGTTACGAGGGCGGACAGGGCGTCAGGGTGATCCAGGTGCATCAAAATTCTTCTTGTCACTGCAAGATGACTTGATGCGTATCTTCGGGTCGGAAAAGCTGGATGGCATGCTTGTCAAATTGGGGCTTGAAGAAGGAGAAGCCATTATGCATCCGTGGATTAACAAGGCTGTAGAAAAAGCCCAATCCAAGGTTGAGGCACGCAACTTTGAGATTCGTAAACAATTGCTAAAATATGACGATGTAATGAATGACCAGCGCCGTGTTATTTTTGACCAGCGCAAGGAAATTATGCGAGCTGACGATGTGCATGACACAGTGGTCGATATGCGTCATGAGGCTGCCGCCCTGATTGTAGAGCGAGCTGTGCCAGCTGGCACCTATCATGACTCATGGCATGCCGAACAGCTTGATGAGGACGCGCGCCGCGTGCTGGGTATTGAAGTCAAAGTGGCTGACTGGTTCGCTGAGGATGGTATCGCCGAGCCTGAAATTGAGGCAAGGTTGATTGATGCGGCAGACCGACACATGGCGGAGAAAGCAGTTCGCCTTGGTCCAGATATTATGCGCATGGCCGAAAAGAACCTGCTTTTACAGGTGCTGGACCAACAATGGAAAGAACACTTGTTTACGCTCGACCAATTGCGTCAAGGTATTACTCTGCGGGCCTACGCGCAAAAAGATCCATTGAATGAATATAAACGTGAAGCATTCATGATGTTTGAGACGATGCTGGCAAATATGCGTGAGACAACGAGCATGGTTCTTTCTCATGTGGAGGTCAGGCAAAATGATGATGACGCAGCCCAAGAATCAGCAGATGTGTCAGAGGCGAATAGACCAGCAGTCAATCGGAAAGTATCTCGGAATGCGCCGTGCCCCTGCGGGTCTGATAAAAAGTTCAAACATTGTTGTGGTGCGCTTTAGTGACTTGTAGTTGACAAGCCGAATGCTTATCTTAAAAAGTGCAGGTAACGTTGTCTTGCGTTAAATGCTTTTGATCTGGTGAGAAGGGGTAGATGATCAAGTATCAATTGATCTGCGACTTATCGCATGAATTTGAAGGCTGGTTTCAGACCAGCGCTTCTTTTGATGCTCAAAATCAATCTGGACTGATTACTTGTCCGGTATGTGGCAGTGCAAACGTGCGCCGCGCACTTATGACGCCCAATTTGGCGAGCCCGAAACGTCGCCGGAGGCCATTTGCGGACAATATATCCAATCCTAATGCGTCCATTGACGGTATGAACGGTACGCCATCCTCGCCATCTAATCGAAAAAAATCGCCAGGATCGCGTGACGTTGCGTCTGGCGCTTCGCCCAGTGTGACTGAAATTAATGAGGCTATGGCTCAATTGCGCCAGCTTCAGCGTAAGATCAAGGCTGAATACCGTGATGTCGGAACTGAATTTGCTGCAGAGGCGCGAAAAATCCATTATGGCGAAAGCGCTCCTGAAAATATCTATGGCCAGTCAAGTGATGAGGAGCGGGAATCATTGTTAGATGAAGGCATTGATGTCGTGGCAATGCCTTGGATGCCACCCGAGCATTGAACCAAATTATTTACGTTATTTGCTAAAGAATGCACGGTTACTTGAGGTTAGGTTCTTAGTCAAGCTCTAGTGAAATCCACCACTTGCCGCGTAATTCACCGCGAGTGAACCAGTGGGCCTAAAACCGCCTCCTAGGCGCGGCGCAAACCCAGTCATGTCATCAAGCAGAATGCCAGCACTGATAAATTCGGCGCGCAATTCATTCGGTTTAACAAACTTCTGTGGATCATGAGTGCCAGCAGGTACAAGTTGCACGATGTACTCTAGTGCAAATTTGGCAAATATCAGGGCTGGCAAGCTGCGGTTGATTGTGGTTATGATCACTACACCGTGCGGAGCCAGCATTTGTGCAATGGCTTTTACGAATGTTGGCCTGTCGACAACATGCTCAATCACCTCGGAGGCATAAATAACATCAAAGATCACGCCGCTTGCCGCTAACTCCTCGGCGGTAATTGTTTGGTAATTAATGCTCAACCGCATAGTTTTCGCATGTGCTTTGGCAGCAGTAATGGCAGCATCGGTTACATCGATACCAGTAATGCTTGCACCAAGCCGGGCCATTGGTTCAGCAAGCAAGCCGCCGCCGCAGCCAATGTCTAGAATTTTTAAACCTCGAAGTGCTGTATTTGTGTCTTTTAGCATTCTGGTTTGGATTGGAAAAAACCTGCTAATTGCGCGCAAAATATAGTCAATACGAATGGGGGTGAAAGCATGCAACGCTGCCATTGGCCCCTGTTGGTCCCACCAATGGTCTGTTAGGGCGGTAAAATTATCAATTTCTCTTTGGTCGACAGTGGTTATCATAGGCTTGCTCTGACGGCTGGTTATCGCTATAGCTGCGTATATTCATATTTTCTAGAAATAGTATACAAAAAATGGCACGAATTGTTCAAAAATTTGGCGGCACATCAGTAGCTGATCTTGATTGCATTCGCAATGTGGCACGGAGGGTGAAAACAGAAGTTGACGCTGGTCACGAAGTTGCCGTCGTTGTTTCGGCGATGTCGGGTGCAACAAACCAGCTTGTGGATTGGGCTTCTGATATCGGTTCGCTGCATGATGCGAGGGAATATGACACGGTTGTGGCGACCGGTGAGCAGGTCACAGTTGGTTTGCTGGCTATTGCCTTGCAGAATATTGGTATTGACGCGCGCTCATGGCTTGGTTGGCAGATCCCTATCCGGTCGGACAATGTGCACGGCGCGGCACGGATTGACTCGATTGATGGCTGGGCCATTCATGACCGGTTGAAAAATGGCCAAGTTGCGGTGATTGCCGGTTTTCAGGGCATTGGCCCTGATAGCCGGATTACCACATTTGGCCGTGGCGGTTCGGACACATCTGCTGTGGCGGTTGCCGCTGCCCTTCAGGCAGATCGATGTGATATCTATACCGATGTTGAAGGTGTGTTCACAACCGATCCACGAATCGCGCCAAAAGCAAAGAAGTTATCGCGCATTACCTTTGAAGAAATGCTTGAAATGGCGTCTTCAGGTGCGAAGGTTTTGCAAACAAGATCAGTCGCTATGGCCATGCGCCACAACGTCAATCTACAAGTGCGGTCAAGTTTTAATGATATAACAGGCACATTAGTTGTGAATGAGGATTCAGTCGTGGAACAGGAAACCATTAGTGGAATTGCTTACAGTCCAGATGAAGCAAAAATTACTATCATTGGCTTGCCAGACAAACCAGGAATTGCCGCTGGTGTATTTGGTGCCTTGGCGGATCAACAAGTGAATGTTGATATGATTGTTCAAAGCGCATCAAGTGCTACCAAGAAGACGGACATTAGTTTTTCTGTTGGGCGCGATGATCTTAAAAAAGCAGTTGATATAATTAATAAAATTGAGACTGATCTTGAATTTGAATCGGTAGATGCCTCACCAAATGTTGCTAAGATTTCAGTTGTTGGCACAGCGATGCGCACTCAGCCGGGCGTCGCCAAAACAATGTTTGAGACCTTGGCTTCCAAAGGGGTCAACATGCATGTGATTTCAACCTCTGAGATTAAAATTTCAGTTTTGATTGACTCTGAATACACTGAATTGGCGGTCCGCAGCCTGCACACGGCCTACGGTTTGGACAACGACTCTTAGCACCATAATGATGGCTAAGGACGGCATATGAAGGCGCAAATCTCACGTATCTAAACGCTGTTACTCAATTCAATCAGAATGCTGTTTCTGATTCGTTCTTATTAGCATTTAAAAGTTTTGTTTGCTTTTTGTGGCGTTTTCTGTTGTTTTATATCAGGTTAAACCGAACGGAGACGGTTTTTGACACCCACGCAAAAAGTCGAGAACAGACCTGTCGTTGCAAGTGATGGGTTCAAACAGATTGGTTCGACCTTGAAAGAGGCGCGCCTTTCTCGTGGGCTTAGTGTTAAGGATATCTCAGAGCAGTTGCGCATTTCGGTTGACTTTCTCACGAAGTTAGAGGCAGGGGCTTTTAACGACTTACCAGCTCCCGCTTATGTCACCGGCTTTCTACGCAGTTATGGGCGATGCGTTGGACTTGCCTCTGATCCGCTTGTCGCTCGCTACAGGGCTGTCACAGAAGGCGAAGACTCAAAGCTTAGCTATAAAACTCCCATGAGCACGCGGCCACCACAGCGCTCTGCTCCAGCGGTTGCGTCAATGCTAGTTTTGTTTGCGTTCATTGCTTACGGTGGCTGGTTTTGGCTCAAAACAAATAGCCTGTCAGTTCCAAACTCAGTTGAAACTGACACGAAGACAGCAGTTCTGTCACTTTCATCAGATCAGGTAGGTGCTGCGATTGATGCTGCGTCGATTGATCAGCCTGCTAAAAAAGATCTGGTTAGTGATAATTTAACTAATACGTTAGATGTATCTAGTGCTATTTCATCCTCAGAGAAAACAAGAAAGCCACTAGGGAATGGCCTCCATACCGATAAAAACCAACTAATTGATAAGCCTTCACCGGAACTAGTATCAAATGATGAAACGACTCTTGAGCTGGCAGAGATTGGCTCTTCAGGGGTCCAAACCAGAATATCTGGACAAGTGACAACAGATTTGACGGTAGGTGAAGAACAAGTATTGTCTTTGACAAAAACTGAAAAATTGAACGGGATTTTGCCTGATGAACTTGTTAAAACGCAAATTCTAGCGGCACCCAATTCAGCCTCATTAGATTTGCTTAACAGTAACAGAGCTGTCGCCAAGCTCCGTGACCCGACAAAAGAAATTACCATTCGAGCGGTAGCTGCGAGTTGGGTTGAGATCGTTCGTGACAATGGTGAAGAGGTGCTGGCCAAGTTGATGCAAGCTGGCGACAGCTATGTAGTAGAGGGTAATACACGTCTTTTTTTGACCACTGGTAATGCAGGAGGGTTAATGGTTGTAATAGGTTCGGAAGATCCGCTCTCGATGGGTGATATCGGTGAAATTGTGCGTGATCTGCCGCTGGTCACCGACGAATTGCGTAAATCCCTGTAAAAGTCTTTCTTGGAGGCGGCATGGTTCTGACCGTTCAACTGTCCGTTGAACTATATAGCCAACAACACCGACTGTGTTTATGGAACTTTATGGTTTAATTTTTCTTACCATCCTACCTCTTACAATTGCACTATATGAATTTTTTCTGTCATATTTAAGCATAGAGTTGGACTAAAGGTGACGACTCTCAATGGTTTTTATCTGATTTTGGTCAGACATCACGCCAAACAAATTTGCTAACAGCAGAAAAAGTGACGCATCGATCTGGCGCTTGCCCGCTGAACAGGGTATAGAGTGGGGCATATCAACCATGGGTGTATCCTCGGCTATTTGGAGTACAATCGTGTCAAACGCCTACCGGGCTTATCGAACAATTGAGCGTCGCCGCTGTCGTCAAGTGATGGTCGGATCCGTTCCGGTTGGTGGCGATGCACCAATTTCAGTGCAAACCATGACCAACAGCCTCACCAGTGACATACCCAGCACGCTGGCACAAATCAATGCTGCTGCCAATGCCGGTGCTGATATTGTTCGCGTGTCTTGCCCGGACAAGGATAGCACTGCTGCGCTGAAAACAATCTGTGCGCAGAGTCCGGTTCCTATTGTTGCTGACATTCATTTTCATTACCACCGTGCGATTGAGGCTGCCGAAGCTGGCGCCGCGTGTTTGCGCATCAATCCGGGCAATATTGGCAATGCGGGGCGGTTGCGCGAGGTTATTCAAGCTGCCCGTGACCATGGTTGTTCAATGCGTATTGGGGTCAATGCAGGATCATTGGAAAAGCATCTTTTGGAAAAATATGCTGAGCCTTGTCCAGAAGCGCTGGTGGAGTCAGCGTTGGAGCATGCCAAAATCCTGCAGGACAATGATTTTCATGAATTCAAAATTTCGGTCAAAGCATCTGATGTATTTCTGGCCGTGAGCGCATATCAACAGCTTGCCGATTCGATTGACTGCCCGTTGCACATCGGAATAACCGAGGCAGGTGGTTTACGTTCAGGCACGATCAAATCGGCCATTGGGCTCGGCAACCTATTATGGGCCGGTATTGGTGATACGGTGCGGGTGTCATTATCAGCAGATCCTACCGAAGAAGTAAAAGCCGGATATGAAATGCTGAAATCATTAGGATTGCGGAGACGGGGTGTGACGGTAATTTCCTGCCCATCTTGTGCCCGCCAGCAATTTGATGTCATAAAAACCGTGCAGATTATTGAAGATCGGTTGGAGCACATTGATATACCGATTACCGTTTCGATTATTGGTTGTGTGGTAAACGGGCCGGGGGAGGCCCGCGAAACTGACATTGGACTTACCGGTGGCGGAAAGGGCACACATCAGATTTATCTCTCGGGTATGGCCGATCATCGCCTATCAAACGGTGATATTGTTGAACATGTGGTTGATCTTGTTGAGGCCCGTGTTGCCGAATTAAAAGCTGCCGATGCGGCACTAAAACAATCGTAATAAGGCAGATAATAAAACCATGTCACGACTTCAGCCTGCCCGCGGAACCGCAGATATTCTTCCCAATAATATGGCCAAGCACAGGCTGGTTATTGAGGCTGCGCGCACTGCCGCTTCGCGTTATGGCTTTCAGGAAATGGCAACGCCAATTTTCGAATTTTCAGAAGTATTTTCTCGGCCACTTGGTGAAACTAGCGATATCGTAACCAAAGAAAACTATAGTTTTACTGACCGTGGTGGAGAAATGCTGACCTTGCGGCCAGAAAATACGGCTGGTGTAGTGCGCGCCGTGATTTCTGGCGGGCTGACACAAAATCTTCCATTAAAATATTTTTATGCTGGACCAATGTTTCGCTACGAGCGCCCGCAAAAGGGCCGACTGCGCCAATTTCATCAGGTTGGAATTGAATATCTGGGCCCAGATCATTCGTTAGCCGATGCCGAAATTATTGCCTGTGGAGCCCGGCTTCTGGCCGCTCTTGGCGTTCTTGATGATTGCGTGCTTCACATAAATTCGCTTGGCGATGGTGAAAGTCGCGCTGCCTATCGTTCAGCACTGATTAACTATTTAGAGGGGTTTGGCGACAAGTTATCGGAAGATAGCAAAACGCGGCTTAAAGTAAATCCATTACGCATTTTGGACTCAAAAGATATTGGTGATCGCTCAATTTTGAGAGACGCGCCACAATTGCAAGATTACTTGAATGATGGCTCAAAAACACATTTTGCCACCTTGGTGGCCGCGCTTGATGCGGCTGGTGTGTCGTGGGTTTTTGATCCGCTTCTGGTGCGCGGGCTGGATTATTACTGCCATACCGCCTTTGAATTTGTTACCAACGCGCTTGGCGCTCAAGGAACCGTGCTTGGCGGTGGGCGGTATGATGGCCTTTCCGAAATGCTGGGCGGTCCTAAAGTTTCTGGTGTTGGCTGGGCAGCTGGTGTTGAAAGGTTGGCCATGCTTGTGGGCGAGGCTGTCCCTGCCACCCCAAAAGTTGCAATTGTGACCGCTGATGATACGGCGCAACAAGCGGCATTTGGCCTTGCAGAAGCGCTTCGTGATGCTGGCATTGATATTGATTTGCCAACCGGCGGGAGTATGAGCAAAAAATTGAAAAAAGCCGATAAGGCGGGTATCCGGCTTGTGGTGATTATGGGCAGTGATGAGCTTGCCAAAAATATTGTGCTGCTGCGTGATCTTAGCGATGGTAGCCAGCAAGAATTACCGCTTGACGCAGCGGATAAAAGCCATCTCGCGGTAGCGATTGCCAAAAGCTTGCCTGCCCCGTAGCGCGACTCAGCTTACGTCTGGTTAGCTCAGTTTTGGACGACTTTTCTTTTGAGCAAATAATGGTAATAGATAAGGAGGAGTTTTGGCATGAGCCTCAACTCATCAATGGATAAAGTACTTGAACGTCGTCGCGAAGTTGAAGAAAGGCTGTCGGCGTGCGCAAACATGACGAATAATGATTTGGCCCAACTGTCCCGCGAATTATCGGATTTGCGGCCAATTTGTGACCAAATTGAACTAGTCCGGCGGATTGAAAAGGAGCTTGCAGATGCGCTGTTGATGGTTGATGAGGCTGGTGAGGATGCGGATATGCTTGAAATGGTGCAGGCTGAAGCTAGCCTGCTGAAAATCCAGTTGCCCGAAGCACAAAGCGTCTTGCAGCTTATGCTGCTGCCAAAAGACAAGGATGACGCACGAAACGCCATTTTGGAGGTGCGGGCCGGAACGGGAGGGGATGAGGCAGCGCTTTTTGCAGCAAATTTGTTCTCGATGTATCAGCGTTTTGCCGCAAAACACGGTTGGAATTTTGAAGTCATGGAAGTGTCTGAAACCGGTATTGGCGGCTACAAGGAAGCTACGGCCAATATATCTGGTAATAACGTTTTTGCACGGTTGAAATTTGAATCTGGCGTACACCGGGTGCAAAGGGTTCCAGAAACTGAAGCTGGCGGGCGTATCCATACATCGGCGGCGACGGTTGCCGTGCTTCCCGAGGCAGAAGATGTTGATATTCAGATTGATGAATTGGATTTGCGGGTTGACGTTTTCCGTGCGTCGGGGCCGGGCGGGCAATCGGTCAATACTACTGACTCGGCGGTTCGTATTACCCATTTGCCGACTGGTATTGTTGTTAGCCAACAAGATGAAAAATCTCAGCATAAGAACCGGGCCAAGGCCATGAAAATTCTGCGTGCTCGGATTTATGATGCCGAACGTGCGAGGGTTGAGGCGGAACGTGCCGCTGAACGAAAAGGACAGGTTGGATCTGGCGACCGGTCAGAGCGCATTCGTACCTACAATTTTCCACAAGGACGGGTTACTGATCACCGTATCAATTTTACTTTATATAAATTGGACCGCGTAATCTCCGGTGAGGCACTTGACGAGGTGGTTGATGCCCTTGTTACTGAAGATCAGGCGCGGCAGCTGGCTGAGGGCGTTTAACTGACGGCCATGGAGATATGGCGTGTGTGATCTCCCCAAAAAACAAGAAGCTCGCATCATCTTGCAATCGCTTGAACGGGTTATGGATGTGGCTGGCATTGCCAGCGCAAAGACGGATGCACGATGTCTTTTAGGACTCGCATTGGGTCGTGATATGCCAATTTTGCCTCATGAAGTTTTATCCCCACTTGATACCGTTTGCCAGAAACGCCTCTCAGCGATGTTGGAACGTCGCCTTGCTGGCGAACCTATAAGCCGCATTCGTGGATGGCGTGAGTTCTGGTCATTACGGTTTGTCATTTCGGCATCAACGTTGGATCCGCGCCCCGATTCGGAAACAATAATTGAAGCAGCGGTCACGTGGGCAGTTTTAAATTCGGCACAAACGACCCCATTGCGCTGTCTTGATCTTGGCACGGGAAGCGGTTGTCTGCTTCTTGCGTTACTGTCCGAACTACCGCAAGCCACTGGTATTGGCATTGACCTATGTCCAAACGCTGTCGGCGTTGCGGCAGCAAACGCAAACAATCTTGGGCTTGGCGGCCGAACGCATTTCCAACAGCATAACTTTTGTGATGATTTATCTAACTTAGGTAGGTTTGATATCATCCTATCAAACCCACCGTATATCCCAACCGTGGATCTTGCGGATCTTGCGGTTGATGTAAGGGATTTTGATCCGGTCTTGGCTCTTGATGGGGGTATTGATGGGATGGCAAGTTGGCAGGGTTTATTGCCGCGACTTGGCGAATCGCTCAGTGATAAAGGGGCAGCATTTGTTGAGATAGGTTTTGGTCAAGAAGCCGCAATTGTCCAGTTGGCAGCCGATGCGAATCTGGAGTTTGTTAAAAGCTATCGTGATCTTTCTGATGTAATCCGTTGTTTACAGTTTGGAATTAAAATGTAAATCGAGACATATTTTTCTTGATATTGTTGCAAAGTCGTGACAAATGTATCCCATCCGCGGCGGGGTGGAAATAGTCACCAACACGCCAGCGCCTTTTTCTACTGAAATGGGACCATTTGCACCGTCTGAAAGTCGGCGTGTAGTTGACAAACTAACCGCAATCGAAATGAATTTAATTCAATCTAGAGATAACTGTTA
>CACEJY010000011.1 GCA_902559985.1 uncultured SAR116 cluster alpha proteobacterium
AAAGCAGTCATGGAAACCCAGAATATCAGAATTCGATTGAAAGCATTCGACCATCGTATTCTCGATCAGTCCACGGCGGAAATTGTGAACACGGCCAAGCGTACAGGAGCCGAAGTGCGTGGGCCAATCCCGCTGCCAACTAATTTGCGCCGTATGACTGTGCTGCGTTCGCCGCATATCGATAAAAAGAGCCGTGAGCAGTTTGAAATTCGTACACACAAACGGCTACTGGATATTATAGACCCAACTCCACAAACCGTTGATGCGTTGATGAAGCTAGATCTCGCGGCTGGTGTGGACGTTGAGATTAAACTCTAGGGAAAGGACCAGAGTTATGCGTAGCGGCATTATTGCCCGTAAAATGGGAATGACACGCGTATTTAATGAGGCTGGGCATCATGTACCAGTCACTGTCGTTAAGCTCGATGATGTCCAAGTTGTTGCGGTTCGTAGTGAGGTTAAGGATGGTTACACAGCCGTTCAACTTGGTGCGGGAATTGCTAAAGCAAAGAATGTATCAAAGCCAATGCGTGGGCATTTTGCCAAAGCCAATGTTTTGCCGAAATCAAAGCTAGCCGAGTTTGTTGTGGGGGAGGATGCGATACTTGACGTTGGTGCGCAGCTGGTGCCATCACACTTTGTTCCGGGTCAGAAGGTTGATGTGGTAGGCACTACTCAGGGGAAGGGTTTTGCTGGCGCTATGAAACGTCACAATTTTGCGGGCCTACGAGCATCGCATGGCGTGTCAGTGTCGCATCGGTCGCACGGTTCAACTGGTCAGTGCCAAGATCCCGGCAAAGTGTTTAAGGGTAAGAAGATGGCTGGTCAGATGGGAGCAGTAAGGAGCACCACCCAGAATATAACGGTGGTTTCTGTTGATAATGATGAAGGCGTTGTTCTTCTTTGTGGCGCGGTCCCGGGACCAAAGAATGGCTGGATCCTGATCAACGATGCAATAAAGGCTGAGAGACCTGAAGAGGCTCCATTCCCTGCCGGGCTGTTAGATGACACCACTGGTGCTGAATTGACGCCAACCGAAGACGCTAAGGTACAAGAAGCCGTTCCTGCTGATACAACGCGAGCTGAGGAAGTTTCAACAGACGTTCCTGCGGCTGCTGATGATGAAGCCGAGAAGGAATAAAGGCAATGAAGCTTAATGTGAAAACAATGGACAATAAACCTGCCGGTAACATTACGCTTGCTGATGAGGTTTTTGGTGTCGCACTGCGTTCAGATATCCTTGCGCGTGTGGTCAAGTGGCAACTCGCCAAGCGGCGCGCAGGCACACACAAGGTCAAGTCGCGCTCTGAGGTGGCAATGACGACAGCCAAGATGTTCAAGCAGAAAGGCACTGGCCGCGCCCGTCATGGATCGGCTGCTGTTGTTCAGTTCCGCGGTGGAGGGGTTGTGCACGGTCCGGTTGTTCGTGATCACGGTCATGCGCTGCCAAAAAAGGTGCGCCGGCTTGGTCTACGGTCTGCCCTGTCAAGTAAGGCAGCGGAGGGAAAGCTCCTCGTTGTTGACAATCTCGCATCAACAGGCAAATCAGCTGGCAAGACTGCAAAGTTGCGGGATCAATTAATAAAGCTGGGTGCAGATAACGCATTGATTGTTGGAGGCGCGGAGCTCGATACAGCTTTTGTTAATGCGGCACGCAATATCCCCTTAGTCGATGTTTTGCCTCAGCAAGGCATTAATGTTTACGACATCCTGCGTCGTGATGTTCTGGTACTTTCAAAGGACGCCGCGGCCCACCTTGAGGAGCGCCTGAAATGAGTGTTCGTGCGCGCAAGCGAGTTACAACTGCGGTATCAAAGGCTTCTGCCTATGACACAATTCTTCGCCCAATCATTACTGAAAAGGCAACTATTGCAAACGAAAATGGGCAGGTTACCTTTGCCGTCGTTATGGACGCAACGAAGCCGCAAATTAAGGCAGCAGTTGAAATGTTATTTAATGTCAAAGTGACAGCGGTGAACACAATTGTTCAGAAGGGCAAGGCAAAAACATTTCGGGGGCGTCCCGGTCGCCGGTCTGACATGAAAAAAGCTATGGTCACATTGGCTGAAGGTCAGAGTATTGACCTGATGGGAGTGTAGTTAAGATGGCGTTAAAGAAATTTAATCCAACAACCCCAAGCCAGCGAAACCTCGTCCTTGTCGACAAATCTGGCCTCTATAAGGGCGGACCGGTTAAAACGCTGACCGAGGGTCTTGCGAAGACAGGGGGTCGTAACAATTCCGGCCACGTGACCGCTTGGCAAAAAGGTGGTGGTCATAAACGCCGGTATCGCTTGATTGATTTTAAGCGTACTAAAACAGGAATTTTTGCGACCGTTGAGCGGGTCGAGTATGATCCTAATCGAACAGCTTTTATTGCTCTGATAACTTATGAAGATGGTGTGCAAAGTTATATCATTGCTCCTCAGCGTTTGGCTGTTGGTGACAGAGTAATGTCGGGCATAGGGGCTGATATAAAGCCTGGCAACGCTTTACCATTGGCACATATTCCTGTTGGTACATTGATCCATAATGTAGAGCTTAAGCCCGGTAAGGGGGGGCAGTTGGCGCGTTCAGCTGGAGCATATATCCAGCTTGTTGGCCGAGATCGCGGTTATGCGATTTTGCGCTTAACATCTGGAGAAGTGCGTCTAGTGCGCGCTGAGTGCATGGCCTCCATTGGGGCTGTCTCAAACCCGGACCAGCAGAATATCAAAATCGGTAAGGCTGGCCGTAGTCGCTGGCTGGGTCGTCGTCCTCACGTTCGGGGTGTGGTGATGAACCCAGTGGATCACCCGCATGGTGGTGGCGAGGGTCGTACTTCTGGTGGTCGCCACCCTGTGACACCTTGGGGTAAGCCAACCAAGGGCAAGCGTACTCGTTCTAACAAAAAGACTGACCGCCTAATTGTGCGGCGTCGCAAGCCATAAGGGTCATTCTTAATCATGGCACGTTCAGTTTGGAAAGGCCCGTTTGTTGATGGGCATCTGTTGAAGAAAGCGGACAAGGTTCGCGAGTCTGGTCGAAACGAAGTTATCAAAACATGGTCCCGGCGGTCAACGATTATGCCGCAATTTGTTGGGCTTACATTCGGTGTGCATAACGGTAACAAGTTTATTCCAGTGTCTGTCTCTGAGGAGATGGTTGGACATAAGCTTGGTGAATTTGCGCCGACACGTACGTATTACGGTCATGCAGCCGACAAGAAAACAAGGCGATAGAGGGTCGTTATGGGTAAACAAGCAAATCCACGTAACTTAGCCGACAGTGAAGCGATGTCCGTCGTGCGTAATCTGCGTGTCAGCCCTCAAAAGCTGAATCTCGTCGCAGCTATGATTCGCGGTATGGACGTAAATAAAGCTGTCGCAGCTTTGTCCTTCTCGCGGCGGCGTATTGCTGGTGACGTAAAAAAAGGACTGCAATCGGCGATTGCTAACGCGGAAAATAACCACTCGCTTGATGTGGACCGGTTGTTTGTCAAAGAGGCTCATGTGGGCAAAGGGCTTGTTATGAAGCGTTTTCGAGCGCGAGCGAAAGGTCGCGGCGCAAGGATTTTGAAGCCATTTTCACACCTGACAATTGTTGTCGGTGAAAGAGGAGAGCAGTAGGATGGGTCAGAAAGTTAAGCCAATAGGCCTGCGAGTTGGCATCAACCGTACGTGGGACTCACGCTGGTATGCTGGCCGCAATTATGGTCATCTCCTGCACCAAGACATTAAATTGCGTGAATACCTTATGGGGCGTTTAAAGCAGGCTGCAATTAGCCGTGTCGTTATCGAACGCCCGGCAGGCCGCGCGCGTGTTACAATTCATGCTGGCCGTCCCGGGTTGATTATCGGTAAAAAGGGTCAGGATATTGAAAAGTTACGTGTTGAACTGTCCGCTCGTATCGGCGGGGAAGTAAGCCTCAATATTATCGAGGTTCGTAAGCCTGAAATTGATGCAAAACTGGTAGCCGAAAACATTGCGCAACAGTTGGAGCGTCGGGTTGGGTTTCGTCGGGCAATGAAACGTGCTGTTCAGTCCGCAATGCGTCTTGGTGCTTTGGGCGTTCGGATCAATTGTGCTGGCAGGCTGGGTGGTGCAGAGATTGCTCGTACCGAATGGTACCGGGAAGGCCGCGTACCGCTTCATACGTTGCGTGCTGAAGTTGATTACGGTGAAGCGACCGCGTTCACCACGTATGGTACCTGCGGGATAAAAGTTTGGGTATTTAAGGGCGAGGTTATGGCGCATGATCCAATGGCCCAGGACAAACGGATGACTGAGCAGCAATCTGGTTCAGCGCCACGCGGTAACGGTTAAGCCCTAGGAGAGAAGCCGATGCTTTTGCCAAAGCGCACAAAATTTCGTAAAGCCCACAAAGGTCGGATCCGCGGTCTTGCCAAGGGGGGAACGCAGTTGAATTTTGGTTCTTACGGCCTAAAGGCTGTTTCGCCTGAGCGTGTGACTGCGCGCCAGATCGAAGCGGCACGTCGTGCCATCACGCGCCACTTGCGCAGGACTGGTCGTGTCTGGATTCGTATTTTTCCTGATGTACCGGTTTCTAGTAAACCTGCTGAGGTAAGGATGGGTAAAGGTAAGGGAACACCCGAGTTTTGGGTAGCTAGGGTAAAGCCCGGCCGCATCATGTTTGAAATTGACGGCGTATCTTGGGACTTAGCAAGGGAGGCATTCACTCTTGCGGCAGCAAAACTGCCGGTAGATACGCGAATTGTTCGTCGCCTCGGCGATGTTGATTAAGGGGAAGCACCGATGGCAATTGTTAAGGCTGAAGCGCTTCGCGCAAAGACCGCAGATGAGCTGAAAACTCAGCTGGTAGACTTGAAGAAAGAGCAGTTCAATCTTCGCTTCCAGGCTGCTGGTGGGCAGGTGGAGAATCCAACTCGTGCTAAGATTGTGCGCCGTGAAATCGCACGTATAAAGACTGTGCTTGGTCAAATGACCAGCTCGGCAAATACTGCTAAATAGGGAAGATTAGTTATGCCAAAACGTACACTGCAGGGAATTGTTGTGAGCAACAAAGCTGATAAAACAGTTACCGTCCGTGTTGAACGTCGAATTATGCATCCTGTGTATAAAAAATTTATTACCAAATCCAAGAAATTTGCGGCGCATGATTCTGAAAACCGCTGCAAGGAAGGTGACTCTGTGCGTATTCGTGAATGCGCTCCAATGTCCAAATCAAAGGCCTTTGAAGTGGTCTATGACACCGCGGTTGAGAGTTAGGAGATTTGCGATGATTCAAATGCAATCAAATCTTGAAGTCGCGGACAACTCTGGAGCCCGCCGCGTTCAATGCATCAAAGTACTTGGCGGGTCAGGCCGCAAAGTTGCGGGTGTTGGTGATGTAATTGTTGTTTCGGTCAAAGAAGCAATTCCGCGTGGGAAAGTAAAAAAAGGGGACGTTCATCGTGCGGTGATAGTGCGCACTGCGAAGGAAATTCGCCGTGCGGACGGTAGCGCAATCCGCTTCGACCGTAACGCTGCGGTCCTATTGAGCAAGCAGGATGAGCCGATCGGAACGCGTATTTTTGGCCCAGTAACGCGTGAGTTGCGTAGTAAAAAGTTCATGAAGATTGTTTCTTTGGCACCGGAGGTGCTGTAATGGCTAAAAAATTTAAAATCAAAAAAGGTGACAAAGTTATTGTTGTGACCGGTCGTGATAAGGGTAAACAGGGCGAAGTCCTTGAGGTGCTTCGGGCTGAATGTCGTGTCCGAGTGCAGGGGATCAACCAGGTGAAGCGCCATCGTCGTGCGACACAGACAGATGCTGGGGGCATCGTTTCTATTGAGGCCTCACTCCATATTTCAAATGTCGCGCACATTGATCCAGAGAGTGGCAAGGCCACCCGTGTTGGCTTTGAAGAAAAGGATGGTAATAAAATTCGGATCGCTCGTCGGTCTGGGAAGGCTCTGGCGTAAGGCCAAGGGTAAGGAGTGAAAAAGCTGAGATGAAGACGCGTTTAGAAGAACATTATCTGACGGCAGTTCGCCCGGCTCTGATTGAGAAATTTGGTTATGCCAACGTTATGCAGGCGCCAAAACTTGAGAAGGTTGTCATAAATATGGGTGTGGGTGAGGCAGTCCGTGACTCGAAGAAAGTTGAACATGCGGCCCGTGAGCTTGCTGCAATCAGTGGTCAAAAGCCGATCATTACTCGTTCAAAGAAAGCCAATGCGGCCTTCAAATTGCGGGAAGGTATGCCGATTGGTTGTAAAGTCACTTTGAGGCGTGAACATATGTACGAATTTCTTGATCGGTTAGTGAATGTTGCCCTCCCACGGGTTCGTGATTTTCGCGGGTTAAATGGCAAGAGTTTTGACGGGCGTGGTAACTATGCCATGGGTGTCAAAGAGCAGATCATTTTCCCCGAGGTTGATTATGATCAGGTGGACGAGATCCGCGGTATGGACATCATTGTGGTGACATCGGCAAAGACGGATGATGAGGCCCGCGAATTACTCGTTGGGTTTGATTTTCCATTCGTTAAAGCTTAAGAGCAAAGGGGTTAGGTATGGCCAAGAAAAGCGCCGTTGAAAAGAATAATAAGCGCAAGCGCATTGTCGCCGCCCGTGGTGCGCGGCGCGCCGCATTAAAGGCAATAGTTGCAGATAAGAACGTTTCTATGGAAGAGCGCTTCCAAGCAGTGTTAAAGCTGGCCGATGAGCCACGCGATAGCGCAAAAATTCGTATCCGTAATCGTTGTGAGGTCTCTGGGCGTCCACGTGGCTACGATCGTAAATTAAGAATGTCTCGTATCGCTTTACGTGATCTCGCCTCGGTGGGGCAGGTTCCGGGCGTTGTGAAATCGAGTTGGTAAAGAGGAGATTAAGTAAATGTCTATGAGTGATCCTCTTGGCGATATGCTGACACGTATCCGAAACGGCCAGAATGCGCGCAAAAGCGTCGTTTGTAGTCCAGCGTCTCGCTTTCGTAGCAATGTTTTGGAAGTCCTAAAGCGCGAAGGCTATATCCGTAATTATTCAAGTGTTGATATTCGCCCTGGTCTTAAAGAATTGAAGATCGAGCTGAAATATCATGATGGTCAACCAGTCATTTCTGAAATTAAACGTGTATCCCGTCCGGGTCGCCGTGTTTATTTTGGTCTTCGTGATCTGCCGCGGGTTTATAACGGTCTTGGCATTGCCATCTTATCCACTCCGCGGGGTGTCCTATCTGACAATGAGGCGCGCACAGCCAAGGTTGGTGGGGAAGTCCTCTGCCACGTGTTTTAAGGAGTTAATCGCATGTCTCGTGTTGGAAATAGTGCAATTACCATTCCACCCGATGTGACCCTGTCACAGCAGGATGGTCAGGTCATCGTTAAAGGAAAAAATGGAGAGCTTAGTGCCCAGCTTCATAGTGAGGTAGAGCTAAACGTTACGGATAATATGGCAACCTTAAAGCCAAAGCGCAAAACAAAACTTTCTCAATCGCTTTGGGGCACTATGCGGGCGTCAATCAACAATATGGTGATTGGTGTTAATTCTGGTTTTACCCGCAAGTTGGAAATTAACGGTGTTGGCTACCGGGCGTCAATGCAGGGTAACAAGCTAGTTTTGAGCCTTGGATTTAGCCATCCTGTTGAGATGGATGTGCCAAATGGTTTGAAAGCTGTTGTTGAGAACAATACATCAATTATCATTAGTGGAGCGGACAAGCAATTGCTCGGCCAATTTGCGTCCGAAATTCGGTCAAAGCGACCGCCGGAACCTTTTAAAGGCAAAGGCGTAAAATATGCTGAAGAGCACATTGTCCGCAAAGAAGGCAAGAAAAAGTAGGGAACAAATATGTTTACAGCTAAAGAACTATTCGAACGTCGCCGTCAACGAACGCGTGCCAAACTTCGCAAAAGCAACCGTGATCATCCACGGTTAAGCGTGCATCGCTCTTCTAAGCACATTTATGCGCAGGTTATTGATGATACCGCAGGCACAACATTGGCTGCCGCGTCAACGCTTGATGCAGATTTCAAATTAGAATCGAGTAAAACCGCCGATGTTGCTGCGGCAAGTGTAGTTGGTAAATTGGTTGCAGAACGCGCAAAGGCAAAAGGCATAGACGCGGTGGTATTTGATCGCGGTGGTTATATTTTCCATGGTCGGGTGAAGGCGCTGGCAGAGGCCGCGCGTGAAGCCGGTTTGAAATTCTAGGGAGCAAAATTGATGGCACGCAATAACGACAGACGGGACCGTGGCCAAGAGCGCGAAGAACCTGAATTGCTGGAGAAATTGGTTGGCATCAACCGGGTAGCAAAGGTAGTCAAAGGCGGGCGTCGTTTCGGTTTTGCCGCTCTGGTAGTGGTGGGTGATGGTAAAGGCCGCGCTGGGTTTGGCACGGGCAAGGCCCGTGAGGTGCCAGAAGCGATCCGTAAGGCTACCGAAGGTGCAAAACGAAATATGATCCGGGTGCCGCTTCGTGACGGACGCACATTGCACCATGATAATAAGGGATTCTACGGTGCGGGTAAGGTGTTGCTTCGTGCGGCTCCAGCTGGAACTGGTATCATCGCCGGTGGGCCGATGCGCGCTGTTTTTGAAGTCCTTGGTATTCAGGACATTGTTGCAAAATCGATTGGTAGCTCAAACCCGCATAACATGATCAAGGCGACATTTTCTGCGCTTAATCGTATCGAAGCGCCGCGGGCTGTGGCTCAAAAACGGGGCAAGCGCGTTGGCGACATTCTTGTAAAACGTGAAGATAGGGGTGCTAGCGAAGCCGCTAATGCATCGTAACAGGAGGGACTTAACATGGCTGCCAAAACAACAGTGATAGTCACCCAGACAAAAAGCGCCATCGGCCGCAAAGCTGACCAGCGCTCGACTCTGATTGGTCTTGGCCTGAACAAAATTGGCCGGTCTCGTGAATTGGAAGACACGTCCTCAGTGCGCGGCATGATCAACAAGGTTAAGCATCTTGTTCGGGTCGAACAACAGCAATAGTTTTAACAGCAGTGTGCCTTAATGAAGCGGTGCGCCAGCAGGAGCGACGAATGAAATTGAACGAAGTGAGAGACAATTCAGGCGCAACAAAAAATGCCAAGCGAGTTGGGCGCGGCGTTGGTTCTGGAACCGGTAAAACATCAGGCAGTGGTCATAAGGGCCAAAAGGCTCGGTCGGGCGTGTCAATTAACGGTTTTGAAGGCGGCCAGATGCCGATCCATCGCCGGCTGCCAAAACGTGGGTTCAACAATATTTTTCGCAAAAGCTATGCTGTAGTAAACCTCGGCCGCTTGCAGGGTGCCGTAGATGCTGGCAAACTCGACGCAAGCAAGCCGGTGGACGCTGCGGCATTGGTTGGAGCTGGTGTGATTTCAAAGGTACGCGATGGTGTTCGTATACTTGCCAAAGGCGAGTTAACGACAAAAAAGGTTGAAATTCACGCGGCAGGAGCCTCGAAGGCGGCTTTTGAGGCTGTTGAAAAAGTGGGCGGCAAGATTATCGTTTCAGCTGTTGCAGCTGAGTAGTTAGGTAGATCATAATATGGCATCATCGGCAGACCGTATGGCAGCAGGCGCAAGTTTTGGGGCGTTGGCAAAGGCTGACGAGCTGAAAAAGCGCTTGTGGTTTACGGTTGGCGCGCTAATTATCTATCGGCTTGGTACCTATCTTCCGTTACCAGGTATTGATCCGAACGCTCTCTCGGACATTTTTTCACAGCAATCTAGTGGCATTTTGGGCATGTTCGACATGTTCTCAGGTGGCGCGCTTGGCCGAATGACCATTTTTGCCCTGAATATTATGCCCTACATCACGGCTTCAATTATTATGCAATTGATGACTGCGATTGTACCTTCGCTTGAATCCTTGAAAAAAGACGGTGAGGCTGGCCGTAAAATGATCAACCAATATACCCGTTATTTGACGGTTTTATTGGCATCTGTGCAGGGGTACGGCATGGCTGTAGGGCTAGAGGCTGCCAGTGGGGTGGTTAACGACCCCGGCCTGTTCTTCCGTGTGACAACAGTGGTGACACTCGTCGGTGGTACTCTTTTCCTCATGTGGCTTGGTGAACAGATCACCAGCCGCGGGGTTGGTAACGGTATTTCTTTGATTATTTTCGCTGGCATTGTGGCAAATCTGCCAACTGCGCTTGCTGGCACGCTAGAGCTTGGCAGAACTGGCGCATTATCATCCCTACTGATTATCCTGCTTTTGACAATGGCGGTTGCCGTGGTGGCGTTTATTGTATTTATCGAGAGGTCAGTTCGGAAGATTTTGGTGCAGTATCCAAAGCGCCAGCACGGCAACAAAGTCTTTGGCGGAGATCAGTCATTTTTGCCTTTGAAAATAAACGTGCCGGGCGTTATACCGCCAATTTTCGCGTCATCGCTATTGCTGATGCCGGTTTCGATTATTAACCTAACTGGCGGTCAGGCTGGCGGGGCTGAATGGCTTGTAACCCTTAATGCTATGCTTGGTCGTGGTCAACCACTTTACCTGTTGATCTACGTATCGATGATTGTGTTTTTTGCTTTCTTTTACACAGCTATTGTTTTTAATCCAGAAGATACTGCTGAAAATCTTCGGAAATATGGCGGCTATATTCCTGGCATTCGACCGGGTAAATCCACCGCTGATTATCTAGATTTTGTGCTGACACGTTTAACTGTCCTTGGTGCTTCGTATTTGGCTGCTGTTTGTATTTTACCTGAACTATTGATCAGCAAATATTCAGTCCCGTTCTATTTTGGCGGCACATCACTCTTGATTGTTGTCACCGTTTCGCTTGATACGGTAGGTCAGATTCAATCGCACCTCTTAGCGCATCAATATCAAGGGTTAGTCAAAAAGTCCCGTTTAAAAGGGCGTCGATAGATGATTATCGCTCTGTTTGGTGCGCCGGGTGCAGGAAAAGGCACACAAGCCGAACGGCTTGTTGTAAAAAGAGGGTTAGTGCAGTTGTCGTCAGGGGCAATGCTTAGGGCGGCGATTGCTGAAGGAACCGAGCTTGGGCTGCGCGCCAAAGATATTATCGATGGTGGTGACCTGGTGTCGGATGAAATTATTGTTGGCATGGTTGAGGCACGGATTGATGATCACGATTGTGCGCAGGGAGTTATTCTTGATGGGTTCCCTCGGACGGTGACACAAGCATACGCGCTAGACGAAATGTTACTTGGCAAGGGACTCTCCCTTGATTACTTTATTCAAATTGAGGTTGATGATGCAGCTTTGTTTGCGCGTATCGAAAACAGGGCTGCCAAAACAGGTGGCGCCAGAGCTGATGATAATGCTGCTACGCTTCGCAGGCGCTTGGCAGTATATCACGAGAGGACAGCGCCACTCCTTCCGTATTATGCGAAAAAAGGAGTGTTACGAAGTGTGGATGGCATGAATTCTGTTGATGAGGTCGCTGCACAAATTGATACTATTTTGGGTTAACGCGATTGCGTTATGGTTGACTGTTTCAGGTTTAGGCCTATAATTCGCCGCCGTTAGAGGGAATTACCAATGAAAATGGCGAAAAATGGGTTCCGCGTCGCGGGTGACCGATGAAGACAGTCGTGAGTGAAAAAGGAGCCGAGCTGTGGCACGAATTGCTGGTGTAAATATTCCGACCAAAAAACGAGTCGAGATCGCACTGACTTATATCCATGGTATTGGGACAACCAGTGCCAAAAAAATCTGTGCAAAGGCGGGTGTTCCTGATGAGCGTCGCGTAAATGATTTGTCAGAAGAGGAATTAACCCGTCTCCGCGACATCATTGATGGCGATCAACTTGTAGAGGGCGATCTCCGTCGTCAGACATCAATGAATATAAAGCGTTACCTTGATCTTGGTTGTTTGCGCGGGCTACGTCATCGCCGCAACCTCCCAGTTCGAGGGCAACGCACCCATACCAATGCGCGCACCCGCAAAGGCCCTGCAAAGGCCATTGCTGGTAAGAAGAAATAGCAACGCGGATTTTAGGAGACTAATAGAATGGCAAAACAACCTGGCCAAGGCCGTGTTCGTCGTCGCGAGCGCAAGAACATCACTAACGGCGTTGCTCATGTAAACTCAACGTTTAATAACACAATGGTGACTATAACAGATGTGCAGGGCAACACAATTGCCTGGGCATCTGCTGGCGGAATGGGCTTTAAAGGCTCAAGGAAGTCAACGCCATTTGCAGCTCAACTCGCGGCGGAAGAGGCGGGCAAAAAAGCGGCGGAGCACGGAATGAAGGCGCTTGATGTTCAAGTGCGCGGCCCAGGATCGGGGCGCGAGTCGGCGCTTCGTGCTCTGCAATCTGTTGGATTCAATGTCACGTCAATTCGCGACGTGACTCCAATTCCACATAACGGGTGCCGGCCGCGGAAACGTCGCAGGGTATAGTGGCCTCATTATCGCTGGATTTATTACCCCTGTCCGCATTGATGCAGGATATGGGATCATCTCGAATAAAAGGATATCGCCATGATTGAGAAGAATTGGCTAGACCTCAAAAAGCCTGACGAAATGGAAATAAAGGTTTCCGAATATAACCCGAGCCAGGCTGTTGTTGCAGTTGGGCCTTTTGAGCGTGGTTTCGGTGTGACCATTGGTAACGCGTTGCGTCGGGTTTTGCTATCGTCGCTGCAGGGTGCTGCTGTCACGTCAGTGCAGATTCAAGGCGTTGTACACGAGTTTTCTTCAATTCCCAGCGTTCGTGAAGACGTCACCGATCTGGTGCTGAATCTTAAAGGGATTGCGGTTCGCATGGAAGAGGAGGGGCCAAAGCGCCTTCGTCTTGCCGTTGATGGTCCTGCGACGGTAACCGCGGGTATGATCACCGAAACCGCCAATGTGGATATTATGAACCCAGATCATGTTTTGTGCCATCTCGATAAGGGTGCAAAGTTGGCTATGGAACTGACGGTTGATACAGGCAAGGGTTACGTCCCAGCTAGCGTGCACCGCACCGAGGACTCGCCAATAGGTCTGATTCCCATTGATGCAATTTTTAGCCCTGTTCGTCAGGTTGCATACAAGGTAGAAAATGCTCGAATTGGTCAGATCACTGATTATGACAAATTGTTGTTGACCATCGAAACAGATGGGTCAATTTCTCCTGAAGACGCAGTGGCTTATGCGGCTCGCATTTTGCAGGAGCAGTTGCAGACTTTTATCAATTTTGAGGAGCCGAAAGGTGACCCAACACCTGCAGAGCCAGAATTGCCGTTTAGTCGTAATCTGTTGCGAAAGGTTGATGAACTTGAACTGTCAGTCCGTTCGGCAAACTGTCTAAAGAACGACAATATCGTGTACATTGGTGATCTGGTTCTAAAGACTGAGCATGAAATGCTGCGGACACCTAATTTCGGTAGAAAGTCGCTTAACGAGATCAAAGAAGTTCTCAAGGGTATGAATCTAGAGCTGGGGATGGATATTACTAACTGGCCACCAGAAAATGTGGAAGAATTGGCGCGGCGCCTGGATGAACCGTTTTAACGGCACGCCTGTCTCGCTTCATAGAAACTTGGGAGAAATATCATGCGTCATCGAAATGCCGGTAGAAAACTGAACCGCACCTCACAGCATCGCCAAATGTTGTTCCGCAACATGGCTCAGGCATTAATAAAGCACGAACAGATTGTAACAACCTTGCCAAAAGCGAAGGAACTACGCCCTGTTGTTGAGCGTTTGATCACGCTCGGCAAGCGCGGTGATTTGCACGCTCGCCGTCTTGCTTTTGCCCGAATTCGCGATGAAGCTATGACAAAGAAACTCTTTGACGTTCTTGGTCCACGTTATAATGAACGAGCTGGTGGTTATACACGAGTTTTAAAAGCGGGGTTTCGTTATGGTGACTCTGCACCAATGGCCGTTATTGAGTTGGTTGACCGTGATGAAGATGCGCGCGGTCAGGACTCCGGTCCAGTTGAAATGGATGAGGCAACTGACGTTGAGGCAGGTGCTACGGCCTGATCTCCAGCAAAAACCACTGCTTAACCAAATTATAAACGATTACCGGGCCTACTTTGAGTGGCCCTTTTTTCTTTGCACCAATGGGCTGGTTAGGCAAGTATAGCGTGTTATGAACGAACTTGATCTTGACTCTGGTCCGGCGGTCCCGCTCGCTGAAATGTTGCGTCCGAGAACTTTGGATAGTGTAGTTGGTCAGGAACAGCTTCTTGGCCCGCAGGGTAGGCTACGTTTGATGCTGGCCTCCAATGCGCTGGCATCAATTATTTTCTGGGGGCCACCGGGGACGGGTAAAACCACAATTGCCCGTCTACTTGCCGATGCTGCTGATATGGCCTTTGAGCCGGTATCGGCGGTGTTTGACGGGGTTGGCGAATTACGCAAGGTCTTTACCCGTGCTGAACAGCGTCGCCTGCAAGGCTGTCGGACCCTACTTTTTGTTGACGAGGTTCACCGGTTTAATAAGGCCCAGCAGGATGGGCTTCTGCCACGGGTTGAAGATGGGACGGTAACCCTTGTCGGTGCGACCACAGAGAATCCTTCATTTGCGTTGAATAGGGCTTTATTGTCACGCGCGCAGGTCCTCGTTTTGGAACGGCTGGACAATAAGGCGTTAGAGATGATCCTAGCGCGTCTTGAGGCGCATATAGGAGGTAATTTGCCACTTGATGCCGATGCGCGGACCGCGCTTATTGGGATGGCGGATGGAGATGGACGGTATTTGTTGAATATGGCAAGCCTTCTTATAGGACTGCCAGCATCACCAAAGATAGATAGCAGCGCATTGGCCAAACTGGTGGCGGGCCACGCACAAGCATTTGATCGAAAAGGGGATCAGCATTATAATCTTATTTCGGCGTTGCATAAGACGTTGCGCTCATCTGATGCGGATGCTGGGCTTTACTGGCTAGCTCGAATGCTGGCAGGTGGGGAGGACCCACATTTTATTCTCCGGCGGCTAACTCGTTTTGCTGCCGAAGATATTGGCCTTGCCGAACCCGAAGCCCAATCCCGTGCATTGGCGGCATGGCAGGCCTATGAACGACTGGGTAGCCCAGAAGGCGACCTTGCAATTGCCGGGTTGGTGGTCTACTTGGCAACCGCGCCAAAATCAAACGCATCTTATATTGCATTCAAGGAAGCAAGCCGGGTGGCGGCTACAACCGGATCCTTGAGCCCGCCCGCGCATATTCTGAATGCCCCAACCAAATTGATGAAAGAGCTTGGCTATGGGGCCGGTTATGCGTATGACCATGATGACGCGGCCGGTTTTTCCGGACAGAATTGTTTTCCCGATGGGATGGCACGACAACGGTTTTACCAACCGGTTGAACGGGGCTTTGAACGTGAAATTGCCAAGCGTATGGCCTATTGGGACCGATTGCGGATAGAGAAGGGAATTAAGGATTAGCGTTCGATAATGGCAACAATGACGATTATGGCTGCTGTGGCGGTTGGTTGTAAGATAGGAGCAGTACTGACGCTATAGTGTCAGCCTTGCAACAAGGGCCAGCATTTCTGGGGTCAACGGCCCATTGGTAACCTTGGTTGTGATTGGCGTTGGTTTGCCTTTTATGGGCTGCCTTGCTAGTCGTATTGCCGCAGGTATGGTTCTGCTCTAAGGATGCCTTAGCTTTCTGGTCGTTAAGGTGCTTGGTGCCTTGACGACATTTTCTAACTTTACTAGGGATGCTGACCAATTATGGCAAACAAAAGAGGTTATAATGGCTGCTGTTTATGTTGTGTTACCGTTTGTGCTGTCAATGGCGGCGCTTGGGGTAATGTTTGTAGCCGTTCGGCATAGCGGGATTTGGCACTGATGGATAAAACGTCTAAAAAAGGCCTCGCTGCTAGTAGACCAAAGCCTAAATTCAAAGCTAAATCTGGCAATGAGGCGTGGCATTTTGAAAATGTGCCTGCCCGTGAAGATGGCACAAGATTGGATAGGTTTTTACGTCGTATAGTCCCCGGGCTCAGGCAAGGACAGATAGAAAGAATGGTGCGCAATGGTTTGATCCGCCTTGATGGGGCCAAGACTAAAGTAGCAACAAGGATTCAAACCGGGCAGGTAGTCCGGCTGCCATCAGCGATGCCTGAAATTGCACCGGCCCGATTAGTGCCTACGCCGCGCATCGTGGCCAGTGCTTCACTGCGCCACAAGCTTGACGATATGTTTCTAGCCGAGGGCAAAGGTTGGCTGGCCCTGAATAAACCCAGCGGACTTGCGGTGCAGGGCGGCACTGGTACCCATCAGCACATTGACGGTATGCTAAAGGCGATTAGCGATGATGCCGAAAGCCGATTAAGGCTTGTCCATCGGATTGACAAGGACACAAGCGGTGTTTTGTTGCTGGCCAAAACAATGGAGGCGGCCCGCAGTTTGACTGAAGCTTTTCAAAAACAACGGCTGGAGAAGACCTATTTGGCCTTGGTGATTGGTCTGCCGCCAGAGACTGGAAGCATCCGGGTACCTATCCTAAAGAATAGCGGCAAAGCTGGCGAGAAAATGCAGGTCCATGAAGACGGGCAAAGCGCGTATACCCTGTATCGGCGGTTGGATCATGCGGGGCGTAAAATTGCGCTGATGGCGCTTCGGCCGTTAACTGGCAGAACGCATCAATTGCGTGTTCATATGGCATATCTTGGTAACCCAATTTGCGGCGATGGAAAATATGCTGGCGATAATGCCCATCCAGGGGGGCTTATTGCGCGCCGCCTTCACCTTCATGCGTGGCAATTGAAGCTAGCCGATGGCAAAGTGGTTACCGCCCCCATTAGTTCCCATATGAAAGCCAGTCTTGACGATCTTGGCATGGTCGTTCCTAGCTTGGGTTGGCGGTTTCAGGATTTTTAAGACCAGCAGCGGAGTAATTACCATGAAAAAGGGTTTAATGCGTTATGGTAGCTAAAAAGCGGTTTTATGACTCAGTTGAGGTGACCACAAATGATGACGGGTATTCGGTTCAGCTTGATGGAAGGGAAGTAAGGTCACCAGCAGGCAGTTTACTGCACTTGCCAAAATTTGCGCTTGCCACAGCGATTGCCCATGAATGGCGAGTCCAGGGCGATAAAATTGACCTGGCTAGCATGCCGCTATTCAGTCTTGCGGTAACCGTGGTGGACCGGGTTACCCCTCAACGCGATGTCATAATTGCGGAACTTTCAGCTTATGGCGGAAATGATCTTTTGTGCTACCGTGATGATCAGGATGATCTGGCGAGTCACCAGCAGGAGCAGTGGCAGCCATGGCTAGATCGTCTAGCTAAAAACTGGGGTATTGTCCTCCAAATTGTTACCGGCGTCATGCCAATTTCTCAACCAGATGCGATCAAATTTCCTAAGCTGATCGCTGGCTATGATGATTGGCGGCTTGGCATGCTGCACCGTGCAACCAGCCTTTCGGGATCGCTTGTGCTGGGGCTTGGTTTTGTTGATGCGGTGATTGATGATGAGAAGATTTTCACACTAGCTTTTCTGGATGAGCTTTGGCAGAACGAAAAATGGGGTACCGATTTTGAAGCGACAGACCGGCACGGGTTTTTACGCAAGGAATTGCAGGATGTGTCGCGCTTTCTTGCGCTTCTGGGAGATACGGCGCTAGCTTGATCATTAAATAGAGCACGCCTGAATATAAGGAACAATCAATAATGGTGAAAAAGGTGATGAAGGCGAGACAAACCGGGAAGGGCATACAAGATGCCGTATTGCGACGATTATCATGCTTTGATGCTACTGATCTTGGTCCGCATGCAACCGCCCTTTTCCACGAACTCACTTACACCGCCGCCGCCGGATTGCCGCTTGCCACGGTGATTCTTGCCGCCTCGATTGTCGATGTGGTACAGCGTGAGTGGGTTGGGCCAGTCAGTTGTCTGGATGCCGCTACCTTTTCTCAAGCTGGCAGTACAGCGAGTTTAAGCTGGCTGCGTGGGCGGCGCAACCATCTTGTGCATCATGTGGGGCCAAGTGATGGCTTGATGGGTGAAAGTGATGCGGGGCTCTGGCTTGCCGATGATGCTGAGCGTGCGATCATAACATTGCTCGATTTTCTGGATGATTTACAATTGTCGTAATAGGTACGTGCTCTCGTAAATTAGGCCAAAGTTTTTGTTGGCGCTTAGTTAGAGAAGTGATGGAAAGAATTTTGGAAACTGTTCTTTTAGTGCTTGGTCAAGGTCATCCATACTGGCAAAGACACCCAAATTGGTAAACGATGTCACACCACCATCGGTGATCCCGCAAGGAACAATTGCGTCATAGGCGGCTAGATTTGGGTTTAGGTTAATGGCGATGCCGTGCCAAGTTACCCACCGACTGATACGAATACCAATTGAAGCAATTTTATCAAATCCACTTCTTCCGTTACCAGTATTAACCCAGATACCAGGAAGGTTGTCGCGCCGAAGGCCGCTAATGCCAAACTGTTTAAGGCTGGCAATAATCCACTCTTCCAAGCCATGCACTAGCGAGCGCACATCTTGACCGCGGCGACTAAGGTCTAACATGACATAAACAACCCGCTGCCCGGGGCCGTGCCAGGTCCACTGTCCGCCGCGCCCTACATGGATAAAGGGCACAGGTCCCGGCGCCAGTAAATCTTCATTTTTTGCGGACGTGCCTCCAGTATAGATGGGAGTATGTTCGAGCAGCCATACGGCCTCGCTTGCACCGTCACGGCGAATGGCGGCGACAGTCACTTCCATTTTGTCTAATATAGGCTGATAGGGTTGCAACCCACCAAGGCATTGCCAATCAAGCTTTTGGGCGGTGTCAAACTGGCTTGATGGTGCGGGCATCGGGCCTTAATCCTGATACGGTTGAAATAGAACTTTTTGGTTGTTCTAGCTTAGCCTGACAAGCAGTTGTTGGCTATACCCCTAAAATTTGGGTGGTAAAAAACGGGTTTGGTTTAATTTGATTGGGGCTATCCATTTTTACAGCCCGTTTACAAAACAGCTTGATAATTGTGGATCAAAATGACATACAGTAGGCCGTCTAAGCGTGCGGCCGTGGCGGAATTGGTAGACGCGCAGCGTTGAGGTCGCTGTGGGCTAACCCCCGTGGAAGTTCGAGTCTTCTCGGCCGCACCAACTCCTTAGAGATACTCATAGTTAACCTATTGATACTCAAGCATACATTTGCAATGTAGCGAGTATGGGTAGGTCACATGGTATACCACAACAGTGCCTCTTATCTGTGGATCAAGGGTCAAACGTACTACTTCAATAGAAGAGTACCTAAAGACATTCAGTCTTATTATTCATCATCTAGAATAGTTATCTGCTTAAAGACCAGTAGAATAGACAGTGCTCTACGTACTGCTAGGTCTATTGCTCAGAGACTTGAAGATTATTGGATGTCATTGAGGTTAGCTAATGTCGATATACCAGCCTTGCCTATTTTAATGATTGCATAACAATTTCTCTGTGCCAGATGTAAAGGCCAGACAAAATTGTTAAAGCACTGCCAATTAGCATAATTGCATTTACTTGTTCACCAAGAATAAAGATGCCAGCAGCCATGGAAAACAGAAGCCTTGTGTAACGGAAAGGGATAACAACAGACATATCACCTAATCTCACAGCCTCAGTCATAAAGAAGAAACCCAGACAACCAGCTACAATCATTGCTGTAAGTATGAAGATATTTTCTAAACCGGGTACGCTGGGGTCGCCTTTAATAATGAGTAGAATACTACCGCTGAAAATAAAGAGAAAACACGAGTAAAATGAAAGAAGCAGAGTTGAAAAATTTTCACGAACCAACTTGGTAGCGATATCCCGCAAGGCCATACCTATTGCAGCAATAAGTACAAGGGTTGCTGTAATGTCGAAGGTGACAGCACCTGGTTGGATGATTAATAAAGTTCCCAAAAAACCAATGAAAATGGCTGATAGACGCTTCAGGCCCACTTTTTCTCCAAGAAACAAAGCTGCGGCAGCGGTGACCATTAGTGGTACAGCCTGGATCACTGCCCCAATTGTGGATAAGGGAACATAGACCAAAGCCAGGAACATACTGTTCATTGCAATTAGGTCACCAACATTTCTCCAAATCACTGCTGGATTGGTGAGGGGCGATAGCTGAATAGACTCACCTTTAATACGCAACAGCCCCCAAAAAACTACTAACGCACCTACGCCATAAAATATCATTACCTGCCCCGTGGGTAATGTTTGGCTGACAATTTTGATAAGCATATCAGTCAAGGTTAAACAACCCATCGCAATTACCATCAGCATTATGCTTTTCAAATTTGCACTCATATTTTTTTATAAGCCTGTGACGGCACCTTTTATAGGTTTAATGGTTGTGTTTTTCATTTGTTTAGAACATGACACAAATGGCAAGAATGACAGCTAACGTATCTCCCACCACCCAACCCATACATCTCCTGATAACATCATCATTATGAACTAGTGTTAATCAATAAACTAGAAAGCGAGAAGAAATTCATGACCGAAGGAGTGGAGTTATGTGCATTTCTGACAACCCGTTATTTGAATAGTAAGCTAATGGGTCCAGCCTACGACTGGGTGGCGGCTAATATGCCTGATTTACCCCGGGGAGTAATTAGAATGAGGTCTTTTCATATGGCTCCAGATAGGGGCATGACAATTATGTGGTTTAACAACCAAAAAAACTTGGATGAAGCTTTTCCCGGATTAAAAGAATTCCAAAACGCCTTGGCCTCAAGATTTGAGGCTCGCTGTGATGCCCAAAAAAGTATCACGAGCAAGGAGTTTGATTTTGGTGACTGACAAAAAACAAGATTAACTGAAATGGTTATCCGTTCGATGTTCTGGGAAAGTGGTTGCGCAAGCTATAAGATGTAGACCTATGAGAACTCATGATTATCATCTTTGTAGAGGTGGGGCTTGTTTAATCCTGTCAGAGAAACTCTGGGAACACCTCCATCCGTGAAGTTCTTACTGCTAAGATATTTCTCAAAACGCGTTTTCAAGTCTGGCCATTCTTTGTCTATCGCGGCAAACCAAGCGGTATCTCTATTACGCCCTTTGCTCATAGTGGCTTGTCTAAATACACCTTCATAGGACAACCCAAGTCTTTGGGCCGCCTTACGAGATTTTAAATTCAACGCATTGCATTTCCATTCATATCTTCTGTAGCCAGCCTCAAACGCCCAACGCATCATTAAAAACATTGCTTCAGTTGCTTCAGTTGTCCGCTGAAGAGTTGGTGAAAAGTTAATATGGCCAACTTCAATCGTTCCATCCTCTGGATTAATGCGAAGATAACTTGCAACACCAACGGCACGTTGGTCTGAAATTCTGATAATTGCAAAAAAACATGGGTCGGCTTCTGATTGAATTTTGTTTAGCCATTGATGATAGTCTTTTTCAGTATCAAATGGTCCGTATGGCAAATAATCCCAATTCTCATGACCGCCGGGTTCCATATTAGCCATAAAAAGCTGTTTGCTATGTTTGTAAGAATCTAATGGCTCTAACCTCACGTAATCGCCGATTACAGACAGGCCTTTTGGGTGAGGAGGCCTCACAAAAGAGGTGACTTTCTCACCCAGTTTCATTTTGTTACACACCAATCGTCATTCAGACACGCGTAGCGAAGCATTTCCATTGGTTACATCAAATACGATATAGGATATGATGCGGCCGCGAAGTAGGTCTGTGCTACACTAAGGCACCATTACCAATGGAAATGCACTAATACAAACAGTTTACGTGAAGGTAACTCACTGTCAATGCGCACAGATGTTTCTCAGTATGTCTCACAGTGATTAGAAATCTTCGGGTAATAGAATAAACCTATTTATCCTTATCGTTATCTTTATAGAGCAAGTGATACATTTAGATGTCTTTAATAAATACCAAAGATGGATAGGCAGGAACCATACCCACCTACTTATCAATTATATATATGCTGTTACTCAGATTAGGTGTGATAGCTATTGACTAGTACTACTTGTAATTCAAGTGTTGTAAGAATTTCTATCTTAAACTTGGACCAACCTTTCGCCGTCGTTTTTGACAGCAATGTTAAAAGTAATTTCTCGTTGTACTTGTTAATTTCATTACCAAATCAATACTGTTAGGAGAACGTTGTTATGACCAACAGTTTAGAGGAAAATCATCCTGACGAAGTTAGAATCAAATTGGGGACAGGTGGATTTCTTGATGTAGAGGGTCTGGAGAATCACATGACGTTTGTCATTCAGGGAACACAACTCAATAAAATTTTTACCCACCATCAAAATAGCCTCTTTAATTGGAATATTCGTAAATTTCTTAAACATGGAAGCAGCATCAACAGAAGAATATACGAAACAATAGTTAATTCACCAGAGACATTCTACTATTTGAACAATGGGATATCAGCACTTTGCGACAATTTTGAGTTAAATAAGGTCAACAGAGAACTAATAATCAAAAGATTACAAATTGTTAACGGTATGCAAACTATTGGCGCCATTGGCAGCATAAGTGTGCAAGACTATTTCTCCCAATTAAGCAAAACTCAGGTGTTAGTGAAACTCACTGCAGTAAAACAAGCATCCAACGAAAAAATAATAGCTGGAGCAATTATCCGTGCTAACAACACGCACAATTTAATTACTCCAAGCCAAAAGCAGCATTGGGAAGAAATTTATATGACAGGAAAAGACCACATGAGCACTGTATAAAGCTATTAAGAAATGGATGGGTTTTGCAATAGCCGTTTACTAGCACACCCACTGCCAAACCCATACATCTCCTGATAGCATCATTATTATGAATAAGGTCTCTAGAAAATTATTGGTTTAGGCCCAGTAAAGTGTTTTAAATTTCATGAATTTTTACAATTTACACGAATGAAGTTTATAATGACGGACAAAACTCTTGGGACATGATACGAACAAGGCACAAAAAGACCTATTGATATGACTGGAGTTGAATTTGCTGGTTAATATAACGATTCAATCATTTAAGAGCGAAAATGAATTAGAGCTAAGTCTTCTGAAATGGGATTCAGTGAAGGATAAGTTCATGCCTCGCTTGGACAGAAAGGGTTTAAAGCGTTATTCAATTACCCGCATTTGGAATAAAAAGGACCAATTTCAACTCGGGCATATATTTGAGTATAAGGACGAACAGGCGATGAAAGAATGCCTCCCAATATGGAAGGACATAGAACACGAATTTAAAGAAAAGATTCCGAATATAGCCGTTGGGTATAGAGGCATCCTATTAGACCAGTATGAATCTAAAAGTTAGTTTATAGAAACCCACATCTCCTCACACAGGCTCATTAACACCCCTCAGTAACTCTGTATGGCTGTTAACCATTTCAATTGCCCCTAAAGAATTCATGACTGGGTGTGGTAGTTGAATGGGTTCCGAAAAAGCTTTTTTAGCTTCAGCATTAACACCATAAAATACTGCCATCTTATTATTTCTTTTCTCCAATTATTTCCATCATAATGAATTGGCTGATTACCCGGACCAGAAATGTTCCAACAAGCGGAATTTTTGGAGACAGCGCTAACAAACGCCGGAGTCGCGCCGGGCCATCGTAGTATTCAAAATTACTGACCGCTCTAAATCGTTGTTCGGTAGTCAATTGATAATTACCAAAGTGCCCAAATATTTTCTTTTTCAACGTCTACACCAAAAATGTTGGTGTAACCGATTGCAACGAGGTAGAGTAGGGTAAGGGCCATACCACACCCATGATCAAGAATTTTGATTTCGTTTCTATTTTTATCAAGCGCCTGAAGTTTATCGAGTAACAATTTAATGTGATACGGAGTGGGGTTTTGGTTTACTTCGTTAACAAAATTTGTCCAGCTTTCCTGCAATACTTCGTCATCGCTTAGAGAATTGAAAAGATCAAAGTGTGCTTTCTTGATTCGCGACCAACTCATGTCAAACTTCCACTGATGCAATTGTCACGGGGAACAGCACGACTATACACTTTTGAGCAATCACCACAATTTAAATTTTTTTGATTACGATGATTTTTTGGAGAGGTTAGGTGAGGGTTCTGGTCTATTGAAGGAGGACATCAAACTAGATGAGTCTATTCCGCACATCGACCTTAAACCTCATCCACGGAGGTGTCTGAAAACTAAAGGCAGTCAAAGGTCATTCCCCTGATCAAAAAGGCTCTGTGCACTTCCAAGAGGCTTATAAAGGCTAACAGTGATAGCATATTTGCGCTTCCCAGATACTGCAATGAGGCATGCTGTAAAGCTAGTTCTGCCATTGGTAGGTTGAATAAATGGCTGCATCAGTTCATGCCTGACAATTGCGTCATCCAGAGCTTCAGAAATTGTCTAAGAGGTAGGTTAAGAGCAGTAGAATGTCCCAGTGATATTGTTGATGCTTATTGGAGGATGGAGCAACTCTGAAGTAGGCTTTACACTGTGTCTTGGCCGTACCATTTCTTGTTTCAAACACCGGGGCAACCCTCGAATTTTTCTGTCAATTTAGTTGGCGGTGATACATTTGGGGATTCAAATGTATAAAATTAATGCGCTCTGTTTAATGCGGAAAAAGGACATATTTTACCAGCAAAAGCGCTTTCCTTTTTTTGTAGCAGGGTTTTCATATTTAATTTGTTTTACTGTATGCGTTGTTCTTTGTGATTTGAGCTAAAGGTGGTCAACCAGTACCGTTGATCAATTTTTGGTTTATTGCTTAAAGCTTTCGATCTAGCTTTGTGTTTTTCTTTTCAAGAAAAGAGTGGTTAATTCGATTTGTCCGCAACAGAAGAAGCCCCCACAAAGATTAATAGCTTAAAGTTGAGAACTGCTTAAACAGTTAGCATTGAAATAGTCACTTACTAAAAAGTTGTTAATGATTTTTTATTAGATATGGTTTTTTAATGTTTGCAATTGGACATAGACTGTTTTTTTTTAGATATCGAGGCTCATTTGCTTTTTAATTCCCAGCTCTTTTTAGCGCTTTTCTTGCCATTAGTACTCATTACTTATTTCTTTTGCGCCAACTTCCTATACAAAGTCCCAGCGGTAAGGCACATCATTTTGCTTATCGGTTCATGGGTTTTTTACGGGTGGTGGGATATCAGATTTCTCCCGCTTTTAGCTGGCTCCATTATTTTTAATTGGCTGATAGCTGCACTGTTCCGCAATTGCCCCAAGACAGTTTTTGTTGGCATCGGTTTAACATTCAACCTGGCACTTATTGGGTATTTTAAATACAGAAATTTCTTCATTGAAATACTCGCACCTTTTTCCAACTTTGAAGGCGCCGTTAATCCACTCATATTACCCATTGGCATAAGCTTCTTTACATTCCAACAAATCTCGTACCTGTTAGATTTGAAAAGGGGGCAAGCGCCACTTTATAACTTAATCGAGTATGCGCTTTACGTATCATTTTTCCCTCAGTTAATCGCTGGCCCAATCGTCCGGCATGGTGAGTTTATTCCACAGCTTAAAAACAATCCATGTCGTCAGGGTTTATGGGAGAGGTTTTCACGTGGTCTAACACTTTTTACAATCGGTTTGGTAAAAAAGGTGCTTATCGCGGATACTCTTGGTAAACATGCCAATTCAGTTTTTGAGGCCGCCCTGAGTGTTCCACCGTCTTTGATGGAAAGTTGGACAGGTGTAATTGCATTTTCGCTACAAATCTATTTCGATTTTTCAGCCTACTCAGATATGGCGATTGGACTTGGATTAATTTTTGGCTTTACTTTGCCACTTAACTTTAACTCTCCCTACCGCGCACGTTCACTTCAAGATTTTTGGCGTCGTTGGCACATGACCTTATCAAGCTTTCTTCGTGATTACCTATATATACCCCTCGGTGGAAGCCACAATGGAGTAAAAAGGCAAATTTGTGCAACTATTATAACGATGGGATTATGTGGACTTTGGCATGGTGCAGGATGGACATTTATAATCTGGGGATTTTGGCATGGGTTTGGATTGATTGTAGGCATGTTCTGGAAAATTCTCCGTTTAAGGCTCGGGACATTTAATATTCCTTTTCTTATTTCATGGGCTCTTACTATGCTTTTCGTGGTACTTGGTTGGGTGTTTTTTCGTGCAGAAAATTTTCAAACGGTTGGTCATATGTTTCAAGCTATGTTTGGTCTTGAGCCCAGTGGCTCCAATCTTGTCCACCCTGTTAAAACCTGGCATTTAGCGATAGGTCTTTTTGTAGTCTTTCTTATGCCAAATTCGCAAACGCTAGCTCTGGAAAAGCTTCGAAGTAGTAGTTTAATAGCTGCATTACTTGGACTGATCCTAGGAGTGATTTTTTTTGAATTGGGTAAGGGTAGCATAGAGGAGTTTATATACTTTGAATTTTAGAGGAATCGCATCCGCTTTGCTGAATTCAATAACTCGAGAAAGAGGCTGGCGTTCATACATGATCTGGTTTTTTAGCACTCTTTTTGCATTAATTGCCAGCAGCGTAATAATCATCTTTATTGCCAACCCATATCGTAATATTCCTTTTGCACCCTGGAAAAACAGTCCAATAATGGACATCGAGCAACGATTCCATTATCCGGCCTTGGCACGTAGCCCCCATTATAACAGTTCTGTATTTGGTACATCAACTGGCCGTTTATTACGACCAGCAAAACTGAATGATGCCCTGACGGGTTCTTGGGCACAGATGTCAATGAATAACGCTACTGCCTACGAACAATATCGTCTTGCTAAATTATTTTTGCTCCACCACCCACAAGCACAACACATCTTACATACGGTGGATGGTACGTGGTGTGGCATTGGAGAGACTTATCAAAAATTTACGAACCGTCGATGGCCAGAATGGATGTTTGACGAAGACCCATGGAATGATCTTCCACAGCTATTAGACAGTAAAACAATCGAAATAGCAGTTAGGGCGTTTGGATATATTTTGGGAAAGAACAAAGTACGTTTGGGCAATGATGGATATAGTGATTTCACACCTGAAAATACTCACTATGACCTTGGTAAGGTTCTGAAAAACCTATACGGGGAACAAGGAAAACGTGATCCTAAGCCCGATAATTTACAATATTCAGAAGGCCAGTTAGCGGCCTTCAAGTTTCCCACTCACGGGTTGCTCAAAGAACTGTATGTAAACAAAAATGCCAACACAAAGCTCACGCTAGCTTTTATGCCATATCATTATTTTATTCAGGGCGCGGAAGAGGGCAAAATTTACCAAGTTCGAACAGAGTGCAAGAAACGTTTGGTGGAGATGTTTAGAATGGTCGAGAACGTGGATGTGGTCGATTTTATGTTTCATTCTCCAATCACTAAAAACGATCTCAATTACTGGGACTCTCTTCACTATAAAAGAGAAGTGGCAGATCTCATTGTCCGTGAAATAGCTGAAAATTCACAGACAGAAAATATGAGAGTTTTGAAATGATGTCTACCCTACCTAGTGTTATTTCGCAGCGTATCTATTCAACAAAAATAAAACAATAAGAACCAGCGCCTTTACGCGTGCTAATGGGATCAAGTTTCTATTTTCAAGATATAATCGTGGTTCATCTAGCAATGCTAATTCTGCATCTGCCGCTATCAACAATTGGCTAAAGCCCAGAGTGCCAGATAATTACGTCATCCATTCTTTCAGACACCCCATACGAGATAGGCTTCGTGCAGTAGAGTGTCTAGCAGACGAAGTTGATGTAATGGGTGGATGGCAAACTACTAGACTATCGCGGAGATATGGCACGGGGTGGCCAATAGGGGTTAAAGCTAAGTAGATGGGCCAATTTGTTGACCAAGATTGAGAATACGTTCCCCCTCAAGCATTCTAATCTTGTTGGAACCTTTAATCTCGTTAAGTTCAGCCTTCATAATAGACATAATTTTGTCAGCTTCAGATTTTGAAGTGAAACGTGAAACAACAAAACATGAATTTGAGCCGGTTCTGAATATTTCACCACTCAATTGCCCAGCGGCAATGTTTTTTGGTAGTAAGTCTTTCTCAACGAAAGCCATTAGCATCTTGAATTGAAGGTCTGACTGAGCCGTAACTTCAGCAATTCTTACATACATAATGTTCACCTAAGTTAACTGCTGAAAATAATATGCTTGCAAATCAATTGAGCAGTTCAATTGGGGCACAAAAAATAGTGCGGCTGAGAGATAGTTATGCACCACTTATAATGCCATACAAGCAACAGCCTAGATTCTTATATCTGCTGGTTCATGTCAACATGCACATATTTGTCTGCCCATCAAAAATCTTCGGGTAATGGTATAAAACTATATATTCTCATCGTTAACAATACAGAATGAGTGATACCCCCAGATCTCTTTAAAATACTGAAGATGGGTAGGCAGGGGACATACCCACCCACATAACTATTATATATGTGCTGTTACACAGATTAGGTTGAATAGCTGTTAACCATTTTAATCAGCCATACAGAGTCACTAAGAGGTGTCAGTTTAAGTGAGTCATGGATATGGAAATGGTTACCCATCAGAGGGGCTTGGTAGGTGGATGAATGCTTTGGATGAAGCTTAAAATTGGATCATGAAAACATAATTCAGACCATCATTCTTCAAACCAAGAATTTGGTTTGGGTCAATTCTATACTGCAAACTTTTCAGTCCTTTGATTTTAAAGCCAGAAGAACCTGATTTGTTGCTCTTATACGCATATTTTGGACTGAAGTTCGCTGGCGAGTCAGTTGCAGCAAAAGAACTAAATAAAGTTTCGTTTAAGAATTTGTCGACTTTGTACACCTTGGCTACGGATTCGATTGCCTTGTTAACATCATCAGTCGCAAATGCTTGTGGCGATATGAAAAGAGGTACACCTGATAGAAGCACCGCCAACATTTTTATACAAAAAAGTTTCATCTTATCTCTGGTTGGTTAGTTTTGACGTTAGCCTAACAAAAGATTGGGCAAATAAAAAACAAATTACACACCAATCGCCATGTAGACAGATGAAATCAGTATTTCAATTGGTTGCGTCAAATGTGATATCGAGAAAGATGCCGCAGATAAGTACAGACCTAATTCTTGACCACACCACTTTCCATTTCACATTTGGACTACTGCAATTGATTTGCAGTGATTTTATTCGTATCAGTCAAGGTGGGCAGACAATAGGTATATAAGAATTGCTGAGGGTGCAGCTCAATCAGGCCTTTAATTCAAGTTGCTGATGGCTCTCATTAAGAGGCAAATTAACAAAAGTTTTTGCTGCTGGGCAATTGAGTGGTGAAAAATTCGGAATCATCTCAAATTCATTTTTGTTTGTATCACGTTTTACTTCAAAAAGCTGACGCTAACAAAATCATGCCTATCATGAAAGACGAACTTAATGAAACTATTGGTTCTAAAAAAAATCAGAGACATTGAAGGTGACCGCATTCTTAATCTTGGTCGAAAGGCAGGCTTTTTCATTTTGCTTTGACCTCATTACTCCCACGGAGTTTGCCATGAGCAACGAGGGAGTTTTAGGGAAAAAATTTGTGTTTGAGTTTGTTATATATTTCTGCCACTGCGAACGCTTGAAACAAAATCAGCACTGGTTCAATTGGTATTCGGTATTTTGCACTACCAACGGGACCGCTAACTAGTAGGAAATACAGTACGAAGAGTGTTCCAAATAATGCCAGCCAAATATGGTGTCTTAGCAGCGCTATTAAACCAAACATCTGAAGAAAAATACAAAGCATGCTAACTATCACACCGCTCAAAAGAAAAAATGTATAGGCTGGGTTATTGTTGGAGAGGAAATGTATTGCTCGGTCAAATATATTTGTCCCCCGTGAATTATAAAAACTATTTATATTTAATTTTCTGACCCTTGGGTCAAGCGCCACTGCAGGTGAAGCCAGACTATTAATCGTTCCATAAACCCAGCCTTTAGCTATTGAGCTTAGTGGCATTATCTTCAGTTCTTCAAAAGCTAGTTCAAGTCTTTGGTTGGAACTCTCGAAAGGTGAAAGGACGGTACCTTTACCAAATTTTTTTAGAATTTTGGCCTCGTATTGTTCATTCAATTCTTTTGAAACCGCATCAAAACCTTTTCCACTCTCTAGCGACTTAGTAAGCCCTACAACCCAATTTAGCATATGGACACCTGTTTGATTGGTGAGTTGTGGGGTGTCAAATTGCGACAAGTTTCGGTGAATAATTGGTGCTAGAGGAAGTGCAGTAAATAGCAGCAAGAGCAGTGCCGCAACAAAACCTGATGTCCAACTACCACGACAATATCTGCTAATGAAAGGAGCAGCAACTGCCATAGCCAAAGGCATTAGTAGGACCAAGGTCCGAGTCATGATTGCTAACCCACAAAATAGGCCAGCCAAACTGGCGTCCAGTAATCGGCGGCGGTTTAAATACCTCGCTGCAAAAAATAACATTGAGGTAATAAGAAATAGAAATATTGTTTCACTTATTATCAAACTTGAATGTAGTATCAGATTAAAAGATAGCGCGGCAAATAAGCCTGCAAATAGCCCTGTTTTTTTATTGAGCATATCACCTAGCATAGCGATGATGACACATGTAATTGAATCAAAGACCGCCTGCGCTAATAATGGAGGCAACAAAACGTCTCCAAATATCCAACGAAATGGAACCAAAAACATGTGGTATATTGGAACACGTTCTGTTTCAGGCAAATACGATCCAGAATTGAAAACTGAAAAAAAACCAGACTCAATCCAGTAGCGTGCGCCATTCCAATAAATGGGAGAGTCTTCAATTAAAGCATGAGCAGCATAGTTATCAATAAATGCCAAGTTAACTAATCGTAATATTAAGGCTCCGATAAAAATTCCTGTGAGTACTTTCAGTGATAGCTTAGCTTTTATATCATTTTTAAGTAGGGTATCGGAAATGATAGTGCTCCCCTCAAATAGGCAAGATTGATTTTTATTAGCGCGTACTTGCTTCTACATTGATTGACAAACCATCTGAGAGGGGGCGTAGCATATCAGGACAGTGACTTAGAGGTTTACCATTGTCTTGGTTATGCAAACAGTACCCTCCCGATGATAGAACATTTATGAGAGCTTCTATACTTTTCCACCCGCTCATCTCGTGTATGGGGAGCTTACATCATAATAATAGCAGGCCTATGGTTTTCAAAAAAATTAACGCTACCACGAAGAGCTACAACTTCAAAGCCACCAACCCCTATTTTTACGAGTTTTACCTTTTCAATGCCATTTGAAAAAAATAGTCGGTTAAGGTTAAAGGCTATGCATGGTTATGAGCGGCTTCTCAGCCGCATCATTTCTCATATAGCCACACACACATCACTTTGATTAGTAGGTATTTAACGTGTTTATAGGTATATGTTGATGCACAAAATAATGTGCATGAATAATGTCTCATTATTAAGTCCCTAGAAACCGTTTAAATCGCGGCAACCATTTTAGTTGTCTTTTGTGATACCTATACGAGTAGGCAATGTGTTAATTGAACAATAGGTCAAAAATTACAGCCTTTTATCACTTCAGGACCTGTCACATCCAGGAACCTATTGTCATCCATTTTACCATGTCCAAAATTGGGGATTATCTTTACTTTTATGTGTTGATATCCTCTCAAACCATCAATCAAATCTTGGTATCCAGAGTTCCTTTTTGGCTCACGTTCACCAATCAAAACAGTAAGATTTTTGGCGAGATTTACATCATTTACTTGCTCTTGAAAGTACGTTCCCTTCCAGGTGTATGGTGTGTGAATGATGCCTGGTGATATTGAGACGTGATGGCCCCTTAAAAAGACAGAGGAATAATAGACCGATGCACCGCCTTCGGACATGCCCGCATAGCAAATTTTAACATTTTCACCATGTAATTTTCGTACATGTTTTGTCATATGATGAAAAACTTCTACGGCCTCAACAGACCGACCATAATTGGCACGTCTGTCAGATTTTAGTGAGGGAGTTTTTCTGAGAACAGCGTAGCAACTAATTCCTTTTGCGCTATACCAATCACATTTTTCTTTTAGACCTTTTTTACGCCCCTTATGTTGGCCAATACCATAACCATACTCCCTATAGTGTTTTTTCCTGCCTCCGTGACCATGATTGTAAATAATCACCTTATTGGAACCCTCAACTATTGACGACGCATATCGCCAACCTGGTCCCTTCCTTTCACGTTCCACTGCTGCAATGTTGGTAGGTTCGGAAAATTCACTCATGACAGCGTTTGGCTCCTTGAATACCTTTTCAATCCCGTAAATAACTGAGTCTTCTAGGGATAAAGCACCAGTTTTCTTTTTGCCTCCCCAGTTAGTATTGACGCAATCATCAATTAGCCTTTTCTTTAATTCCTTCTTGAGCAATGATTTATATTTGAGGTCTTTAGAGTCAGTGTAAAGTTTGCAAAGGTCTCTGGCTAATAGGTTTAGGACTTTACTGCTGAGACCACTCGTTTCACCTGTGTTCCAGTTTTTAGCCAGAACGGTTTCAGAGTTCCATGCAAAGAGAACCAAAAACCCAACCAATAATATTCCAAAGACCTTGTTCATAATGATACCACTATCGGAAGACACGTAGATTAGATGAAAATTTTAGTTTGTTGACACCTTTTGTCAAACCCAATTGCACAAGAAATGCTGAGTCTAGGGCTGTTAAAATTAATGAAGTTTTTTTATTTCAAAGTTAATGGTTGCCCTTTTTTGTTCGGGTCAACGAACAGCAAACGCCAAATCACGGATAAACCTGCTGTTAAATTAATAGATACATCGCTCTAGCACTACCCAACCCAAATGTCTCCTGATAATATCATCGTTATGAACAAGGTCTTTGGAATACTATTGGTCGGGTTGACTGCCGTGCTTTTTAACAGCAACTCAATTGGTTCTGTCTCTGTTGAGGATGCTATTCAAAAAAGAATTGAGATGTTTAAATCATCCAAGGCAAATATTAAAAACCTTAGAAAACTTATTCGGGCTGATGATACCACTGAGGCAGTTCAACTATTGGACTTTCATATCAAGTGGTCAGAGGAGATGCCGCTGTTATTTCCACCTGGTAGTGAAGCATCAACGTCGAACGGTTCTGATGCTAGTTCAGATATCTGGGATAACCCAATCGGTTTCCAAAATGCGATAAAGCAATATAACTTGAAGTCTAAGGACTTAAGAAAGTCTCTACGAAGTGCGGACTCTGCGTCAATAAATGAAAACTTTAAAAATTTTGCTGGTACTTGCAAAGGTTGCCACAAACAATTCCGAAACTAAACCTAATGCTCCGTGAGTGACTCTGTTTGAAAACGTAATGTTGGAAAGAAACGCATTGCGAACATTAAAGGTGAAATATTAAATCAAAAAATTTTGCCAAATCATTATCAAAGGCAATTCGTAGCTGCCAATCTCTATTGCAACCTCTTAAGGACAATCGGATGTCTTTGTAAAATTTTGGGTTAGAATTTAGCTGGGTGTAATAAGCGTGCGCTTCAGGTCACCGTGATGGCAATGGCGTTGCTTCCACAATGCAGTTAGAAGCAGTATTATTACCAAAGGCTGGATAATAACAAGAGGCCATATTTTTATTGCTTTATAAATGGTATCAAAATAATAGGCTAAACATATGTCTAGGCCTGTTAAGTCTAGAAGAAAGGATTTTAAAGTGACTACAGTTGTTGTATTGAAAGTCCTACATTACGTATCGCTATTTTTGGCAGGTGGGCTGGGTGTTGCAAATGTGATGCTTTTTAAGAATCATCAAATAGCGGGGGTGCCACCTGCACCGCCAGTCAAAAAAACAATGATGACGTTAGCGAGACTTGGCTTAATCGCAATCGTCATGCTTTGGATAACTGGTATACCTTTAACCTACAAAGTATATGGCGGCTTTGATTTAGGCTGGCCATTCCATCTAAAGCTATTAGGTGCGACTTTCCTAATCAGCGCAGTGGCTTTTTTGAACTTTCATTTAACAAAACAATCCAAAGACGGTAACCCGCCTAATCCAAAAGTAATGAAAATCGTTCCTCCAATAGCTAGGGTATCGCTTATTATTGTTCTTGTAGGAGTGGCTGTCTTAACCACATCCGCGTAACCACATCGCCAACACATCCTTTGAAATAGCCAAATTCTATCTGGGAAACATAAAATGAAATTTAATGAAATGACCGCTGAGGTAACTGCTGGTACAAGTGGTATCATTGGTCTATATACGATGCACATACAAAAGAGGAGGCCTCATTAGCTTTAGTTGAGAAAAATGTTGATGATGCTAATACGTTTGTCACTAACATTGAGAAAGAAAGTGATAGGGGCATTTTTGAAAAAGCTCAGTGGATGATCCAACTTCTTGGCCAAGATTGAGAACAGGTTCGCCCTCGATAAGTTTGATTTTATTTGTTCCCCTTGTCTCATTCAGTTTAGCTTTCATACTAGATATAATCTTGCCAGCTTCTGATTTTGAGGTGAGTCGTGATATTAAAAAAATGAGTTTGAAGATGTACTGAATATCTCATCGCTCAGTTGTCCAGTAGCGATTTTCTCTGGCAGCAAGTCTTCCTCAATCAAAGCTATTAACATTTTGAATTGAAGGTCAGTGAAGGGCTTTTTGTTTTGATTTTAGATTACACCAACCCTTAAAATGTGGCTTCATGGAGTAATTGGAGGCCCATGCGTACATCGAATTATATTCCAGCCAACTAAATTTTTACAAATACGACACGATGGTCTCGAAATTAGGTCTAGTACGCTCCATCGGCGCAGTTACCTTTTCTCCAATATATATGAAGCCGGCAATTTGCTCTCTACCTGGTTCTCCACCTAAAGTTTTGAGCATTTCTTGATTGTAAGAATACCACTCAGTGAGCCACTGCGCCGCATAGTCTAAAGATTGAGCCGCGTACAGTAATGTTGTGCAAACCGCACCTGCTGATAGCTGCATTTCCCATTTTGGAATGCTCTTGTGTTGCACTGGTGATGAGATAACAGCAATGACGACATCAGCTCTTTGTAATCGTGTCTTTTCCATCGAATGGTTTTCAGCGCTTGCGTGAGGATTTGCTTTGATGAATTCAGGAAAGATTACCTCTTCATCAATTTGCTTTCGCTTTGCTCCAGTGATTACAACTAAACGCCAGGGTTTCAACGCCCCATGATCCGGTACACGGATGCCCACTGACAAAATTTGTCTCAGATGATCCCTATTGATGTTACCTCTTGCCATTTTTTTTGCGGTTACAGAGCGTCGATTTCCTAAAAAATCTATAAATGAATTTTGTGCCATTTTTAAACCTTTCATAATCCAGTTTCCTATCGCTCGTGTTAACATAGCCTTCTAAATTTTGGCTATTCTCTGTATGCAGCTAGTAAGAAGATATAAACTCATAAATGATCAAGCTAATCATCGTATCCATATTCTCTATCGCACTCGCAATATTTGCAATGCGGTTCCTGCCAATATTGCGTTTCCAAATTCAACACCTCTTGCAAAACACTCTCGTACGAGCAATCCTATTCAAAGGGTTGTGGTGATTGATTAGGCTGCCGTTGTTTAGACGGTGAAATAAGGCAGCCAGTTTGCAATAATATTCTGGAAATCATTATTTGGAGAGTTTTTATGGATAAGGAAAATAGCGTTCTTACAAATATAACACTCCAGACTTTTGCTAGTGAGGGTGACGCTGCACTGATAGACCAACGCTGGGAGGAAAAAGGTCCTGTTTTTTTAAAACGTCTATTTGCTGCTGGCCTTTTGTCATATGAAAAAGGCCAGATTTGGAATAAAGACAGCAAACTAATGAGGTTTGTTATTTTTAAATATAGCAGCCCTGAAGCACTGAACAAATGCCTACCAATATGGAAAGAAGTTGAAAAACATATTTTCCAGAATGCGACAATTAAAGCCACCGCTTACAGGGGTATTACTTCGGAGTATTGGGAAGCGAATTAACTCCAAAAAATCTTCATAAACACAGTGCGAAGACTTATTAATGAATTTTTCGTTGGCCAGCATTCCGGCAACCATAGATGCCCTCTCTTCTTTTGAGAGAAAATTACCTGATTTGTGGAAAGCAACAGTAAAATCTTTGTGAAGGAGGTTTAAATATGGATCTATGTCTCTGTTGGCGATAGTTCATTTCAGTTTGTAATGCAGTTTCATTATCCAGTTTCTTCTTAAAAAATAAGGATGATATATTTGCCGGTTCACTGATGACAATACTAGCACTACTCAAACTACTCATACCCAGATAGTGTTATTATTGTACACAGAGTCTTTGGGGAATTTTCTTCCAACTACTTTTTGAAAGAACCATATTTTCAGCTGATGTAATTAGGGGGTAATTATGAGGGTAAAGTATATTGTAGTCTTGTTTGTCATTATGTTTTTCGGTATCACACCCAAATCAAAAGCTAATGAACTCGACAACGCTGCTGCTTGCTCAGGTGTTGTGCTTGGTAATGCAGCAATAGACTATAGCTTGGGTGATGAAACTAGTTTTAATGAGGGAGTGAGGATAGCAATTACCGCATATTTGAGCGAAGTTATACAGAGTTCTGCTGCAAAAGTGGATATAGAAATTGCCGACCAAATACTTGCAACCAACACAGATCGAATTATTAATGCGGCAAACACCGAAACATTTGATGCAAATGTCTACGAAGACGTAGTCAAATGTTATCGCAGGGTAGCAGGCCTTTTGCTAAAAAATCGAGAAACTATTGAGCAAAATATTAAGAAGATAGAATCGCTAATTACTCAAAGAGTGAAATTACTAAAACGTTTTTTGTCAGCTGGTTAACCTATGTTAGGTCTAATTAGTATAACAGCACATATGATTAGATACTTAGGTTGTTATGGTTATCGGTTGCCCACCTTTGTTATTAAAATTCACCATTTATGAGGGTATTATTCTTGGTGGCGTCGGGAGGCAACAAAAAGTGACAATAATGACAAGATGCCAAAAAAAATAAGCATGAATACGGGGACGTTCGCCTGTTCAGACATCCTTGTGTGCAGCAATGTTCCAAACATGAAGAGAAAACCTGCTGCCGAAGAAAAAAGTAATCTCTGGGCAGTATATTTTGAACTGTCCTGACAGGAAAATAATACTGCTCCAATAAATACACAGCCAGCACCCATGATTTTCCTGAGTGTGACGGCAACAGCGATGGCAGTTTCATTGCCTAGAATATGTGGAAACATTGCGAGTGTAAAGAATTCTGGCAAGATCCAAAAAGATCCACCAAGAACAATCAGCAGCCCACCATTTAAAGCCAATACAGCTCTGGAACTGTGCAGAATAGTTTTTAGACCGTACAACATCCCGATACGCAATTTACCTTTTTACTGAAAGCCGCTAAGGTAACGGCCTTGATCACATGAATATGATTGCTCCAACAAATATATTTTGCAATAGCCATTGATTAAATGAACGAGGCCGCCAGCACCTCTAAGCCAGTTCGGATATGGGGCTTAGGAGACGCTCAAAGCCTAAACCACCAAAAACAAAATGATGCTATTCACTCTAATTTCCATGGTTTTACAATTCTTTCCTAAAAAATTAATTCAAAGAATTTGAGAAAGATGAATGGAGCAGTAGATTAACAAATAATTAAATTACCGTCAGCAGCTGCTCTCAATAAAACGTTACTTAACGGTAATTGCAGGGTAGATTGAGTGGGTCTTTGTGAATAGAGTCTGCGCAGTTCTTGACAATTCTAACATTCATATTTTGACAGAAAAAGAAAACTTGATAACTTTATTTAGGACTTCAACAGTCGAATGGGGATTAGTTTTGCCCGCCTTGATTTTCAACAAACGCTGATTTGTCCAGCCAATTGATCGGAGTAAAGTTCAATTTTAGATCTGTTAAAGCCAAAAGCATTAATGAACACGTCTCTGTTAACGATAGGTGTATTTTGATTTTCTCTAAACACAAAAAACAAGGAGCTGAAGTTGGTAGAGCTATCAAAAAAACCTTGTTAATGGGAACTGAGGCTCATATCACTAAGAAAAACAATAAATTACCTGCTGCCGCTATAAATGACCGATATATTGTTGGTTTTATAATTTACTTTTCAGCGATGTCGATAGATATGGTCTTTAAGGGCGCTTTCTGGAAAAGTAAAAAACGTATGGAGTTTCTTATTAGGTGTTGGCAAGAGGTCGGCATCCCAATGAATAATATATATGATTTTTTAAAAGTAATGGGTGATCCCATTAAGGAAGGTATTTGGGATAAAGATGGACAATATTCCCAAGGGAAAAATGCTGCTGCACTTGTCCTTACTTCGGCATACGGGGTCTTGAATCGTGAAGAACTGCAAAATGATATAATTGTTTTGGCTCAAAAAATAGCAAAAAAAAGAATGCAAATCAGTGTTGAAAACAATTCTGATCTTTTTGAGAATTCTGCTTTGGCAGCAGCAATTTGTGAGGTCACGATTCAAAGACATATGAAAAAATATTACTCAGAGCTCTAAATAATGACGAGTTTAAGAATGAAGCTATCAGCTGTAAGCTTAAGAGGCCTCGCTCTCAGAACTATTAGATCTTTTGATGTTTTGGGTTTTGTTATCGATCGAGCTGAAACTAGTCTGGAATAGGCAACGTCACTTTTATGGTTCAGTTTCCCAACTGCTATTTTACAGTGTTGGCCAAAAACCTCATATATCTCTCTAACCACACCCGCGGGAATGTTATGTTGTAAGGCGAGCCAATAGCTCCATTAGTTGGAGAGACACCGTGGGCACGTTCCAGAGCGGTTGGGAACGTTACGGAAATTTCTCTGACATGTCTTTGTTAAGCGCTGTAATGCAAAATTTGCAGTTACACCTAGACTCAGTCCTTGGTATATTGTCTCAGGCAGTGTCCTAGGCACAAAAGCGCCAAGCCCATGAGGATATCAACTACCGACGCGTTTGATTAACAGAACACCGACTGGCTTATTATTGATATTGCGAACAGGTTCAGTAGTTGGGCCAAAAGCAACGGTCTCAATCCCAAAGTTATCCCTGACCACAGCTCGAGCGCGGATTTTCATCCCTACAAGACGCTGGTTCAATAATACTCTGTCTGCGTTTGCAGGTAGAGATATTCTATCCCAAGTTTGCCCATCAATTGATGCTTCCCAAAATAAATTTATACTTTCGATGCCATCGTAATCCGAGAGACTACTTGTGCTAGCGACAAGCTCACTGCCTTCAACAGCTTGCCCTCGCATGATTAAATCACCCTCGAGAGGGTTGTCAACGTTTGCGATTACCTCACTGGGCTCGGTAACAAGCGTCTCACGAGTACCAAAGCCGTCAATGTAACTGATTGAGGCGCGGTAACTATATCCCACGTCAGCTTGGACGATCCGGAATCCCTGCGCCATCTTATCGCTGATAGTTTCCCAATCTGTTTTTGTTCTTGACCTTTGCCAAGCGTAGCTTATTGCCCCTATGCCGTCTTCATCGTTTACTCTGCTGGTATCGATGGTAAAACTCGAGCCCTCTCGAGCATCACCGATTATTGCAGGCGATCCGACTGGGGTATCGTTCACGTTTTCGACAGCTAAGGAGGATGGGCTATTAATTAGCTCAGGATTACCTTGGCCGTCTATGTAGGACACTTGGACACGAAGAAATTTTCCCACCTGTTGATCTCTCGGGGTGAAAGCCTCTGAAACAGCTCCTGGTATCACCATCCAGTCGTCGCCGTTTTCAGATATCTGCCACTGTAACTGCACTTCACCAAGCCCATCCCCGTCACGCAACTGAGAACTATCGATAACTAATTTCTCGTCTTCTATGGCTCTAAAACCTGCGGGTGCACGGACTTCATCATTCGCTTGCAATTGTTGGACTTTTTTTGATTTGGCTGCTGAAGCTTTTGTAATTCTTTTTGCAACCTTTTTCGCTGCCAACGATTTGGCTTTAGCCGCCTTCCGGGCCTTGGTTGGGGCTGCCGCTGCGCTAGTTTTGGTGTTTTCAGACGGGTTTGCCTCGGTTGGCAAGTCCGTTGGAACGCCGCCAGCAAACGCTAACGTTGAAAAGCTCAACATGCTCGGAATGATCATCCACCTCATTGGCTTAAGCATAATTGCGGGCTCCCTATCTTTTGCTCACTGCATTTGTTGTATGTTTCAAATCCAAAATACGTAATACAAATACAACAAAACCATCCAAAATTAAATTTATCGATGATAACGGATACAAATGTCATCTAAACTCGAGTAAAAATCAATAAAAAACCAAAATCTAACTCAATTCTTGAATTTAGTTACGACTAAAGTCAGTAAAGATAGAGTTTTTATGATAAATAAAATGTAAACCGTGCATTTTTTTCTGTATTTTTAATTGAGGCTACTATCCTAAATTAAGAAATCGAGGAAACAAATTTCTTATGGACTTTATCCCTTGGCTGGGAGCTGATGAAAATCGCCGCTGTATTCCAAACTCAGATAATAAAACAGTGTTTCCAGTTACCACTGATTTCAAATGGTGGTGATTTATATCGTTTAACAGCACGCTTGACAATTTGACGAATTTTTCGCCAGTATTTTTGTCAAAGAAATAAACCTGCTCATCGAAATCAATATTTTTTTTTGAAGTCACTGTGTCACCTCGTCAACTAAATGACTGGCCTTTTTTTAAAGTGGGCTCGTGACCGACCACTGCTATGTGTTTTATAAATTTTCAGTGTTTATTTCAAGCAAAAATTAAATTTTAAATCTTACCCTTTTCACGATTATCAGTATCAACTTTTCAATACCAGGTTTGGTGTGCTGAGAAGATGGGTGAACAATCCGCGAGAATACCGTTTGGGTGAATAGTTAGGCGACAAATTTACTTGTCTGTGTTAGTTGTTTTCGGCAATGGCAACTTTTCTGAAATCTTATTCCAAAAATGAACATTATTCCATAATTTATCAGATAAACGATAAAAACGGAAATATGTTCAGCTTTCGGTTTGTCGGCGGGTAGATTTTTAACTAAATCAAATAAGCATAAATCCATCTGAGCCGTGTCAAAAAATGCAAAAATTAAGTCACCGGATCACGATCGAACAAATGAGGAGATTTATGTATTGAAATTGTTCCAACTTTACAAAAGAAAAAGCAGCTTACTTGACGAAAAGGCTGTGGCAAGCATGCTGTCACTTTGTGTACCCCTTCCGATTTTCGAGCAACTAATCAACGTGAAAAGTACGGTTTCAAGGCCGAGGATTGGTACATGAAGGAAACTATTCTTCCCAACTGTTAACGTAATTTAAGACTGAGAAAATTGAGTCATAACAATATAAGCTCAAGTGAGGAATAAATGCCTGACGATAATTTAAAAATTGTTGAAGTTCTCTCCTCAGCAAAATCTATCGCTGTTGTGGGTGCGAGTGACGATTGGAGAAGGCCTTCATTTTATGTAATGAAATATCTCCAAAAACAGGGCTATCGCATTGTGCCAATCAATCCCAGGTTAGAGGGCAAATCAATACTTGGTGAGACTGTTTACAAAAATATCGGCGAAGTCCCATGTCCTATCGACATTGTAGATGTATTCAGACCGCCCAAGGAATGTCCTGAAATAGCGGAGAATGCTGTTGCAATAGGTGTCTCCTGCCTTTGGATGCAAATTGGGATTAATAGTGAGGAGGCTGCCTCAATTGCTGAGGCTGCTGGTTTGATAGTAATTATGAACAGATGCCCAAAAATTGAACATTCAAGGTTGTCCGGGCTTCTTGGGAATGGTGGGTTTGTTTCTGGTCTATTGTCAGCAAGACGTCAAACTGTCCCAAATCCACCTCGTCCGCTCCGCAACGGCGGATATATTGAATCTAATAATCCAGAGACGCTCGCGGTGCATGCCGGAACACGCCCCGATGGTGCTACCGGGGCTCGGATTACGCCGTTGTATCAAACGGCTTCCTTTACCTTTGATGACGCAGACCATGCAGCTAGCCTATATGACTTGCAGGAGCCCGGTAATGTCTATGGTCGGCTGTCCAACCCCACAACTGCAGCTTTAGAACAAAAAATTGCTTCTTTAGACGGGGGTTTGGGGGCTTGTTGCGTTGCCTCTGGGCATGCCGCTCAACTTGTAGCGCTGTATCCACTGATGGCACCAGGTCGTAAAATAGTGGCTAGCAAGCAATTATACGGTGGATCGATAACACAATTTACCCAAGCATTTAAGAATTTTGGGTGGGAGGCTGAGCTGGTTGATATCCATGATCTTGACGCAGTTAAAAAGGCAATATTGAAGCCTGAGGTTGCCGTTTTGTTTTCTGAGAGTCTATCGAATCCAGATGGCTCAATCACTGATATAGAGGCTTTATCAAAACTAGCGAAGAGTTCTCAGATTCCACTTTTCATAGATAACACTATGGCCACGAGCGTGATGTGTAAGCCCGGTATTTTTGGTGCAGACGTAGTTTTATATTCAACCACAAAATTTATGTCTGGACATGGAAATGCATTGGGTGGCGCGGTTGTCGACATGGGTAGCTTCGACTGGATGAATGCCCGCCATTCTTCATTGTTGTCGGATGCTAACCCTGCCTATCATGGTATTCGTTTTGCTGAGACATTTGGTAAGCTCAGTTATATTACGTTTTGCCATGCTAGCGTACTGCGGGACCTTGGGCCAACTATGGCGCCAATGAATGCCTTCTTAACATTAACCGGTATAGAAACTTTACCGCTTAGAATGCGTCAACATAATGAAAATGCTGAAAAAGTTGCGCATTTCCTGAGAGACCATCCGGCAGTCATTAATGTTTCGTGGGCTGGGTTTTCAGATAGTCCTCATTATGATCGGGCGAAAAAATATTTGGCTTTTGGCGCTGGATCAGTATTCACCTTTGAACTTAAAGATGGTTACCACGCGGGACAAAAATTAGTTGAAAATTGTAATTTGCTCTCCCACCTAGCAAATATTGGCGATACGAGAAGTTTGATTATTCACCCTGCAAGCACGATCCATCGCCAATTAACTGACACTCAGAGGGAACAAGCTGGCATTGGAGCGGGTACAATTAGAGTGTCAATTGGAATTGAAAATCCCAATGATATTATCGCGGATCTCGAGGGTGCACTAGAAGTCGTCAATGGAAATAAATTATAAACCCGGTTGTACTAAACCGTATTACGCTGTGGTGGCTATTTTGTTGTAATCTTTGTGGCTGTCCTCATCACGCGCAATTGACCTTATCAGTTATTTACAGGCTTTTTGTGAAGCGGAACGACAATTTTAAATTTTGTCTTTAAATTGCGGCATATCCTTTGCGCAAGCGGTTGAACAGCCAAACCAATATTGCAAGGTTAAATACATTCCATAAAATTCCATTCAAAAAAGCTATTTGATAACTACCCGTTTGATCAAATATCCATCCAGACATCCACCCACCAATAGCCATACCAAAAATAGTAAGCATCAACACAATGCCAATTCTCTGACCAGCTTCTTGTGCTGGCAAAAACTCTCTGACGACTATGGTATATGATGGAACTATGCCACCTTGCGATAGCCCAAAGATTGCACTCACGACGTAAAGAGACACCATTCCATTAAATGGAAGAAACAGAAACAATGAGAGCATCTGCAAAGTTGAGCTGAGAATAAGGGTGTAGAGTCCTCCCAGTCGGTCCGCACAAATTCCGAAAGAAATGCGGCTTATGACGCCACACGCAAGCATCAACGACAGCATTTCAGCCCCAACAGTAGGCCCATACCCCAACCCCACGCAATAGGCGACGATGTGTACTTGGGGCATTGCCATTGCAATACAGCATCCAACACCGGCTAGTCCTAGAAAAAATTGAAGCTGTCTTCCCGAAATAGCAATTTTCGGTGTCTTAAGGTAATTCTTTATGTCATTAGGTGCAGATCGAATTTCGGTCGGTTTTTCACTTAGGTAGAAGGACAATGGAATAACCACAAAAGATATTACTAGTGAAAGGATTAGGTAAATCTCACGCCAATCGCCGCTAGTAAGAATAATAGCTATAACTGGAGACCAAATCATGCCCGAAAGATAATTGCCGCTCGCAATTATTGCTACTGCTATTCCCCGTTTTTTGGAAAACCAATGAGAGATGTCCGCGATCAGGGGCCCAAAGCCTGCCGCAGTTCCTAAGCCTAAAAAAAAGTGTGAAAATATTATTGAAAACAGGCTGCCGGAGAGGGCACAAAATAAAAAGTTGGCTGAAATCAACAAAGACGCAGTTATGAGGGATTTTGTTACGCCAAATCGATCAACCAAATAGCCAATAAAATAGTTACCAATGGCAAATCCTAACAAAGTTAGGGTGTAAGGCAAAGCTGCAACTCCACGACTTGAGTTAAACTCTGCCTCGATTGAGGGGAGGACGACAACAACTGACCAGATTCCTACATTGGCCACTAACGCAATTAAAAGTGCTACCAATAAGCGCCGCCATGATTTTCCGCTATCCATATGAATCCATTTGCCTTTTTAAATTTTCAGAACAACATTCAGGCTGACTGAATCTCTCCAGAACAACGTGTTTTGGGAGCTGCCTAAAGGTGAAGGGAAACAACAAAACATGCTTTTAACAGTCAAAACCACAATTACTTTTGTGTCGACAACAAACTGATCACAATTCACTGGTTTGGTCGCCGGTATTATTACTTTAATTCGGAGCACCTTTGCAATTGAAAGGGGTAGGCAATTGCTTGAAAGGGGTAGGCACTTGCTAGCTTTCATCCGTTTAGGTTACTCACAAAAAAAGATTTCTGTAACGGGTGATGTGATTTTTGCATTGATATTGAAGATTTATAAACCTATGCCACGGCCAACGCTTGACATAATTTGGGTTAAGCATTACCGGTGCGACGTTAAACGATTTTTAGTCAGATCTGACAAACGATTACCTTCACTTTGTTACCCAACCAATCCCGTCATCCGATGCAGCGCCTGGAGTTTATCAAATGGACCGTCTTGCTGATTTTATTGTTAATCACCGTATCAAGGTTGCCATTATAACACTATTGATGGCCTTTACTGTCTTTGCTGGCATTCCAAATTTGAGGCTCGATACTGATGGTCGGGTATTTATGGCGAATGATAATCCAGATAAAATCTTTCTCGATAAATTCGAACAGGAGTTTGCCAAAGACGATAACCTCGCGATCGTTATAGTGCCAAAAAACGGTGATGTCTTTACACCACAAACACTTGGTGCGATTGGCGAGCTTACTGAAGATTTGTGGAACTTGCCCTACGTTAGGCTTGTTAATTCAATTACAAGGTTTCAAAACACCTACGCAAACGGGGATATGATGGTGGTAGAGGATTTGATCCCTGATCCATCGATGGTGACAGAAAGTGAAGCCTCTGCAGCTAAAAACGTTGCTTTGAACCGGATTGAGATACGCAACAGCCTTATCAATGATGATGCGTCAGCGACTGCCATTTCAGTCATATTTCGCCTTCCTGGAATTGATTTAGCCTCAGAAATCCCAAAAATCAGCGCTGAGTCTGAGCCTCTCCTCGAACGCTATAGAACCAAATATCCTGCAATAACATTCAAGGCCAGTGGGTCAGTAGCTATAAGTCAGGCCTTTGCTACAGCTAGCCAGAAGGATGGTGGCACGCTAACACCGGCAATGCTTTTTGCCATGTTAGCGATCGTTGGGGTGTTGCTTCGCTCTGCTACTGGTTCACTGCTGATCCTTATGCTTGCCGCACTGTCTGCCCTTGTTTCGCTTGGGGCGCTCGGTTGGACGGGTATTCCAATTAATTCTGCCACCGCAGTGGCTCCATTAATGGTCATTACCCTTGCGGTTGCCAGCAGTGTGCATGTGCTGTCCTCGATCAGACAGACAATGCAGAAGACTGTTGACCGCACGATCTGGGCACGACACGCAGTCTCTGATCATGGACTTGGCATTACCGTGGCAGTGTTTACTACCGCAATTGGTTTCCTGTCCTTAAACTTCTCAATCTCACCCCCATTTCGCCAACTTGGTAATATGGTAGCCGCTGGCATGATTGGCGTCTGGGTATTTACACTTTTTCTTCTTCCTGGATTGATTTGTTGGTTACCAATAAAACAGAATCGAAAGCCGGCATTGGTTGACCAAATTATGGTTGCGATTGGTGAATTCGTCATCCGATATCAAAAGCGACTTCTCCTCGGTATTCCTGTGATCATTATAGGTTTTGCTGCTGGCATCTCACACATTAAGCTCGAAGATGACTTTTTGCGTTATTTTGATGAGAGTTTTGAGACTAGGCAGGCCACTGATCTCTACGAAACTGAACTTGGCGGGTTGAATGTCTTAGAGTACTCGGTTGATACAGGTATTGAAAGTGGCATAACTTCAGTTGCCTATCTCCAGAAGCTTGACGAGCTGTCTAATTTTCTGCGCGCGCAGCAAGAAGTTAGTCACATACGCTCGCTTAGCGACACGATCAAGCGCTTAAATATGAACATGAATGCCGATAATCCAGCTTTCTACCGCATTCCAGAAACTGATGAAGAGGCATCGCAGTTTTTATTCCTTTATGAATTGTCACTTGGCTACGGCATGGACCTTACCGACCAGATCAATGTCGATAGGTCATCAACTCGGGTGTCGGCTTTTGTTCGCTACGCTACCACGCGCCAATTATTGGCATTGGATGATAAAATTCAGCATTGGTTTGATGAAAACGCGCCCGAGTTGAAAAGCCCAGTCACAGGCCAAACTCATGTATACACCATGATTTCAGCACGCGACGTTCCTTCAATGTTGAAGGGGACTACTTTGGCGCTGATATTTATCTCGTTCGTCATTTTCCTCGTACTTCGTAATCTGAAGCTTGGACTCATCTCGCTAGTGCCAAATCTGCTACCAGCCATAATGGGCTTTGGCTTGTGGGGTTACTCGGTTGGCAGCGTAACGCTCGCGGTATCAATTGTTGTGGCAATGACGCTTGGAATTGTTGTCGATGACACGGTGCATTTTATGCTAAAGTACGCTAATGCGCGTAAACGAGGAGAAAGTGCAGAGGACAGCGTGCGCCACGCCTTTCGTTCGGTTGGCATGGCGTTAACCGTTACCTCGCTCGGTCTTGTTATTGGCTTTATTGTTCTTGGGCAGTCGGGTTTTGCAGTAAATAGAGATATGGCTCGACTGACAGCGATCACTCTTGCTTTCGCCATCTTAGTTGATTTTTTCTTCCTTCCTCCACTTCTGATTTTCTTAGACAGGGTAAAAAACATGAATAGCAAAGCCACAGCATCCGCCTCGCTCACGCTTATGTTTAGCTTTGTTACGACGTTTTTGGTTATGCAATCTCCTACGTCAGTTAACGCTTCAAACGATAAGGGCATTGCAATAGCCACTGAGGTTGACAACCGCGATAAGGGTTGGGGTGATGTCACTGTTGAGGGCAAAATGACTCTCAAGAACAAGGCAGGTAGGGAATCAATTCGTCAGTTCCGTTCAACTATTTTGGAAGCAAGTAGCGTAGGCGAAGGGGACCAGTCGATCATTACGTTTTCAAAACCACGCGATGTCAGGGGCACAGCTTTGTTGACGCATTCCAAGATTGAGCCGGAGGATGACCTTCAATGGATTTTTTTGCCAGCGGTGAAGAGAGTAAAGCGAATTTCCTCATCAAACCGCACAGGCAAATTTGTTTCCTCAGAATTTTCCTATGAGGATCTGGGGTCCGAAGAAGTGGCTGATAATGATCACATATGGATTGAAGATAGGTCATGTGTGCATGATGCCGGGATAACTTGCGCGGTTGTGGAGAGCCGACCAAAAAATAAAAGATCAGGCTATTCAAAGCGGATTTCGTTCGTTGATCTTGACGAATACCGGGTACACCAGATCGATTTCTATAATCGACGTGGTGATCTAGAAAAAACATTGAAATTTTTTGATTTTCGTCGGTATGAGAATCGTTTTTGGCGCGCTCATGTCATGGTCATGGTCAACCTACAGACAGGAAAATCAACACGTCTTTCATGGGGTGATTACAGGTTTAGAAATGGCCTAACGCAGCGTGACTTCACCCCTCAGGGGCTAGCCAAAGCCAGTCGATGACTTTAAAAACCATTATTTTTCGTACCGCAGCTCTAATACCGGCGGTTTTTGTTTACCTAGCCGCTTTAAAAGCGCCTGTTGCTGCCGCGAGTACTGTGGAGCAACGTGGCGAGGCGACTTTTGAAGCAAGCTGGTATCCGCGATCAGCTGCTTTTGATGGCCAGAAAAACAGCTTTTTTCATGCCGAGGTAAAACCTGAATTATCAGTTTTTGACGAGGCCACTGAATGGATTTTACAGCCCCGGATCAGTGGTGGTACAGCAGGGGTTGGTGTATTTGACTTTCGTGAAGCGCATGTCACTAGCCGCATTGGAGAGATAGATGTGTTGGTTGGCAACACTATTCTATTTTGGGGTAAGGTTGAAAGCTACAATCCAGTAGACGTCGTTAATAGCCTCGATTATAGCCGTGGCTTGATGCGAAGTAAGAAACTTGGTGCGCCAGTCTTACAGGTCTCCTTGCCGATTGGCTCTGGGCAGTTGGACTTGTTCGCCTTAGATTTTGTCAAAAACATATATCCAAGCCAAACACTTCGAGAACATGTCGGGACAAGGTTTGGGGAGCAGGTGAGCTTTTCCGGTGGTGCTTCTGAAAGTGATATTGGACAGGCGGCGCGATGGTCAGCTTACTATAGAAATGTCGATCTCGGACTCAGTTGGTTCCGTGGCATTGGCAATGCGCCTCGTCTAATGTCTCAATCTAATGGCACTCTCCAACCTGATTACAGCCGTATCAATCAATTGGCACTGGATATCCAATATCTGCAGGGTGATACTGCTTTTAAGGGTGAGCTTATCCGTCGCAAAGGCCAATATGATAGGCTTGGCGCTGCTAAAAGCTATCGTGCAGGGGTGCTAGGGCTGGAACATAGTTTTTACGACTTTGCGAACAGTGGAAGTGATCTGGTTCTCGTTACAGAATATGCCTTTGACAGTCGAAATAGCTTATCGCATAGCGGCTTTCAGAATGATTTGACCATCGGTTTGCGCTGGTTAAAGAACGATATTGATGATACTGAGGCGTTGACGCTTCTTACTCAAGACTTGGATCATAAATCGCAACTCTTAACCATTAGATTTGATAGACGGATTAGTGACCGTGTTACTTTTCAAACCAGCGTGCGTCTTCCATCACGCTTTCATCGCGATCCTAATAGTTCAGTGTTGGCAAAAGATGCAGCAATTATTGCAGCGTTTACTTATAGATATTAGGAGTTACTGGATTGGTCTATAATTGTTTACGTAAATAAGAAATATAATTTGGATGGATTAAAATTTAGAGTCTTAGAGGACATGTAACGGTGCAACCAACGGCTAAAGTTGAAATGCTAGCCCTGCAACGAGCGAGGGGTGAGATTGATCTTGCTGTGGTGGCAGGAAAGCTCGTTCGTTTCTATCAATCAGGCTCATCAAAGATATTTCTGCCAAAAACCTATGCGACAACACTTGAGGCGGTGTTGGTTAATACGGCAGGTGGGCTTACCGGAGGTGATGAATTTGATGTGAAGCTGGCAGCTTACGGCGACACGCACTTGACTGTCTCTACTCAAACAGCCGAGCGTGTGTATAGGGCGTTAGGCCCTGATACTGCGAAAATGCGGATTGAAATTACACTGACTGGACCCGCCACCCTGCATTGGCTTCCGCAAGAAACAATAATGTTTGATGGCGCTGGATTTTCTAGGAACTTAGATGTCAAAATGGATCAGGACGCCAGCTTTTTTGCTAGCGAAATTATGGTGTTTGGGCGGACAGCAATGCGCGAAACGGTAACAAAAGGGCGTGTCTTTGATCAATGGAGGATCCACCGCGGTGGCAAATTAATTCATGCTGAAGCCCTTCGTCTAGAAGGAGATATTGTTGGCAAATTAGATCATCTAGCGAGTGCAGCTGGTTGTGTCAGTTTTGCAACAACAATATTTATCGGCCGTCATTCTGATGAAAAAGCCAGTGCAGTGCGTGAGTTTTTCAAAACTTATCATGATATAAAAACGGCTGTCTCGGCATGGGATGGTAAATTGGTAGTCCGAAGCGTTGGCGGTGATACGGCTCGGCTCAAAAAGGTGACAGCAAGATTTATCGAGCAATTTCGTCAGATAGCGAACCCCCGCGTTTGGAATTACTGATTCCATATTTTGGAATTATCAAACCATAGGGTTATTAAGCAAGGAGAGTTAGCAAATGAAATTAACCCCACGTGAAAAAGACAAATTACTGGTCAGCGTTGCAGCCATGGTTGCAAGGGGAAGACTGCAACGGGGCGTCAAGTTGAACTACCCTGAAGCAATTGCCTTAATCACAGATTTTGTTGTAGAAGGTGCGCGTGATGGCCGCAGTGTTGCCGATTTAATGGAAGCAGGTGCACACGTCATTAGTCTTGGTGACTGTATGCCTGGTGTTGCTGAAATGATCAATGATGTTCAGGTTGAAGCAACGTTTCCCGATGGCACCAAACTCGTAACGGTTCATCACCCGATCCGCAAAGCATAACCTATTGCAGATAAAAAATGATGAGAGGAAATCGCATGATACCCGGAGAAATTATCGTTGCGGATGGCGATGTCATCCTGAATGAGGGGCGCTCAGCCATTACCCTTAGTGTTGCAAATACCGGTGATCGGCCGGTGCAAATTGGAAGCCATTATCATTTTGCTGAAGCCAACGCGGCACTTGATTTTGATCGAAAGAGTGCACGCGGCATGAGGTTGGATATTGCTGCTGGAACAGCGGTGCGATTTGAACCGGGCCAGCTGCGCGATGTTCAATTAATACCAATAGTGGGTGGACGCCGGGTCTTTGGCTTTAACGCCCAGATCATGGGAGATCTTTAGATGCCAGCAAAAATTTCGCGAAAAATCTATGCCGACATGTATGGGCCAACCACCGGTGATAAAGTGCGGCTTGCGGATACTGACTTGATCATCGAGGTTGAACGCGATTTGACGCATTATGGTGAAGAAGTGAAGTTCGGTGGTGGTAAGGTTATCCGAGATGGTATGGGTCAATCGCAAGTGACACGAGTTGATGGCGCAGTTGATACCGTTATTACCAACGCGTTGATCGTCGATGTATCCGGCATCTATAAGGCCGATGTTGGGCTCAAGGACGGAAAAATTTGTGCCATTGGCAAGGCTGGTAACCCCGATACTCAGCCGGAAGTTGATATAATCATTGGCCCGGGAACTGAGGCAATCGCGGCCGA
>CACEJY010000012.1 GCA_902559985.1 uncultured SAR116 cluster alpha proteobacterium
GTAATGGGGTGCCTGGGTAATGCTGATCACGCCATCGGCAAGTTCAGATAGGTAGGATTCTGAGTTTTCCTCCTGAAATTCCCTACTATCGGCAAAAAAGCTTTTCAGCGTTACTGGATTAGCAAGCTGGCCACGCTCGATCAGGCGATGAATGGTCGAAAATATCCGGCCGTGAAGAGGGTCATAGAAATGATCAGCTAGTAGCCGGTCATCAATTCGCTCAAAAACGCTATTATCTAGAAGAATAGCACCAAGTAGATTTTGCTCTGCTGGCAAATTATGAGGCATTATACGTGCGGGCGGAGCGCTGGCAGCACTGGGGAATGATTTAATGTTAGATTGTTCTTCAGCCATTCCTTAACGTAACAAACCTATAGTCGTTTGGCATTATGTTAAGTTTGGGGATGATGGGGATAAGTTAAATAATTTTTTCTTCACGCATGTAACGACCGTGATATTGATAAGAGGTGGGGCTTGACCTTTTACCGCCCCATTATGACAAGAATAAGCCGAAGATAATACCTCGGCTTCATTTGATATTTGTGAAGGCAAACCCTAATTAACAGCTTGGTTGCTTTAAGGGTTTATTGTCTCCGCCGACACGGACTCTATTTCAGCCACGGGGGTTGCATCCGCTGAAACGGCGTCTAAACCATCTTTTGGGGCTGCTTCTGCTGATGCGGCTTCCGCCTCAGTTGGCGTCACATCATCACTCGCAATTTCACCGGTGACCGCGACGCCTGTTTTCAACTGGGTTTCAGCTTCAGCAAGTGAGCGAGCAATATTCACGATAACTGTAACTGATACTTCGGGGTGAAGGCGTATACGCGTTTCTGTCAAGCCCAGCGTTTTGATTGATCGATCCATGATAACCTGGTTGCGTGTGATGGTAAAACCAGCCTCCGTTACCGCCTCAGCAATATCACGTGATGTGACTGACCCAAATAGTTGTCCCATTTCCGATGCCGCCCGGACCATACTCACGGCGAGGTCTTGCATTTTTGCGGCCTCTGTTTCGGCGTCTTTCCGAAGCTCAAGGTTGCTGGCTTCACGCTGGGCGCGTTCGGCTTCGAACCGTTCCATATTAGCTTTGTTTGCGCGGAGAGCCTTTCCTTGCGGGATAAGGAAGTTTCGCGCATAACCAGTCTTCACATTTACAAGGTCACCCATTTGACCCAATTTTTCGATGCGTTCAAGAAGAATGATTTGCATGTTTATGTCTCCTTAATTCTGGCGGTGCCTATGAGGTTACATAGGGCATCAACGCCAAAAAGCGTGACCGCTTGATGGCAGTAGCAAGTTCACGCTGTTTTTTTGCAGATACGGCAGAAATACGTGACGGGACAATTTTTCCACGCTCTGATGTGTAGCGGGCGAGGAGCTTGGTATCCTTGTAATCGATCTTTGGCGCACTTGGGCCAGAAAACGGACAGGCCTTACGGCGACGGTTAAATGGCTTGCGAACAGCTTCACGCTTGATTTCCAACTGTGTCATTGATTAGCCCTCACTTTTTTCGTCAGAGGTTTGGTCAGGATAGGCCTCGATCTTCGTGCTATCGTATTCGCCATCATGATCATCACGATCATCACGTGCGCCGCGCTGTGGCCTTTCGGTTTTGGCCTGCATCATGATTGACGGGCCCTCTATAACTTCGTCAATTCGTATATTCAAAAAGCGCAGTACATCTTCGTTTAGCCCCATGATGCGCTCATATTCTCTGAGCGCTTCTGATCCAGTTTCTATATTGAACATCGTGTAATGGCCCTTCCGGTTTTTTTTAATACGGTAGGCAAGAGCGCGCAGCCCCCAATATTCACGTTTTTTGATTGACCCACCCGCAGATGTAATAATTTCGGCGAATTCGTCAGCCATGGTCTCAACTTGAGCTGTCGTAATGTCTTGGCGTGCGATAAACACGCTTTCATACAAGCGCATGATAACTCCTTTTGGATTATTGTCGTTATCAAGCGTGACAACGACTAACCGGATCTTCCGGCAAGGGTTTTGTCAATGATGTAACAATCTGGCTCATAATGACAGAGCGTGGGAGCGCAGGTTACACTTTTTCTAGTGAAGTGCAAGCCCCATTAACAGCTTTTTGAGGCACTCCGGCCGGTTTTTCACAGGTCAATTGGTTGTTGCAAGGCTAGAGGTTGCCTTAACAATAACTTATGGAATAAGTTCAGCGCTTGATGTTACTAGTTTTGAGTGGAATGTAACGTTTGGACACAAGTTAATGATCACGCGTCGGTGAACGGATGGATTTGATGACAAATAGTTCGATTGCTTTTTTGTTTCCGGGTCAGGGATCGCAGGCGGTCGGGATGGGTGGTGCCTTGGCAGCGTCCCACCCCTCTGCCAAACAGGTCTATGAAGAGGTTAATGATGCGCTTGGCGAAAATCTGTTTGCACTTATGCAGAACGGGCCTGACGATATGGTTAGGATGACTCGCAACGCACAACCAGCGTTATTTGCTACCTCAATGGCGGCTGTTCGTGTTCTTGAAGCCGAACTTGGCACTTCGTTGACTGAGCGCGGTGGCATGGCAGCGGGGCATTCGCTTGGTGAATACGCAGCTTTGACGGCTGTTGGCAGTCTTAGCATCGTTGATGCCGCGAGGTTGCTTCGGCAACGTGGCGATGCGATGCAATCTGCTGTGCCGGTTAGCGAGGGTGCGATGGCGGCAGTTCTTGGAGCGGATGAGTCGCAGATAAAAAGTATTTTAAAAGAAGCAAAATCATCAGGACTCGTGCAGATTGCCAACGATAATGCGCCTGGTCAAATTGTTATTAGTGGTGCCTCAACCGCGGTTGATGCCGCGATTGAAATTGCTAAGGCAGCAGGATTACGTCGCGTTATTAAACTTCCCGTATCTGCGCCATTTCATTGTGATTTAATGGCGCCTGCGGCCATCGTCATGGAAGAAGTGCTGGCCGCCACCGACTTTAGCGATGCGGCTATTCCAGTTTATTGTAATGTCACAGCCGCCGCAGAGACAAATGCTGAAAAATTGCGAGAAAATCTCGTGGCACAGATCACTGCCCGTGTGCGTTGGCGCGAATCATTGATCGCGATGAGTGCTGCCGGAGCTATGAAATTCGTCGAGCTTGGCACCGGCAAGGTTTTGTCTGGTTTAGTGAAGCGGGGTATTGAGGCCAAAACAATTGTCAATCTTGATGGCCCGGATGATCTGGACAGCGTCTTAGCCCAGATGTAGTCTTGACAATTATTCTGGTTTTAATGCGGCCTGTTGGCGGATTCCAAGAAAAGGTGGGTTATGTTTGATCTTCAAAACAAAATTGCTCTTGTGACTGGTGCCAGTGGTGGTATTGGTGCGCAAATTGCCACAGCGTTACATGCACAGGGCGCAACGGTTGTGTTGCATGGGACACGCGCTTCGAAGTTGGAAGCCCTGCAGGCACAGCTTGGAGAGCGCACCGCGACGGTTACGGCTAATCTGGCAAGCCGCGATGCCGTTGCTGGCCTTGTTGATTCCGCAAGTGAGGCCGCAGGTGGACCTATAAATGTTTTGGTGAATAATGCGGGCATAACCCGTGATGGGTTGCTGATGCGTATGAAAAATGACGATTGGGATGATGTTTTAGAGGTCAATTTATCGGCAAGCATGATGTTGTGCCGATCAGCGATGCGAGCAATGATGAAAGCGCGCTCGGGCAGGATAATCTCCATTTCATCTGTTGTCGGCGTGACTGGCAATCCGGGCCAAACAAATTACGCGGCATCAAAGGCTGGAATGATCGGATTTAGCAAATCATTGGCGGCTGAGGTGGCGAGTCGCGGAATCACCGTTAATGTTGTTGCGCCCGGCTTTATCGCAACACCGATGACTGATGTTTTAGATGATGGCCAAAAATTAGCGCTTTTGACAAGAGTTCCGGCAGGACGGCTTGGAACGCCTGCCGAAATTGCTGCTTCAGTTGTTTTTCTTGCAAGTGATGAGGCGGCTTACATCACTGGTACAACGATGCATGTGAATGGCGGAATGGCTATGCTATAAAAAACCTTTCAGGCGCTTTATGTTCAAAACGGGGGTGGTGTAAGATGAAAATCTGTGCTATCTGCCGCCCACTTTCAAATTCTCCGGCCGATTTTTTGGTCAAAATCTAAGCTTCTAAGAGGGGGCAATAATGAGCGATATCGCAGATCGTGTTAAAAATATTGTAGTTGAACATTTGGGTGTAGACGCTGACAAGGTTGTGGACGGCGCAAGCTTTATCGATGATCTTGGCGCTGATAGCCTTGATACAGTTGAACTAGTTATGGCATTTGAAGAGGAATTTGCAGTTGAGATACCTGATGATGCCGCCGAGCGCATCCTAACGGTCAAGGATGCTGTATCCTTTCTTGAAGAAGAGGCTGCCTAACCCCAGCACTTCGAACAAATTGTGTTGTGTGTTGCCGTTGCAGTAATACACAACCACTGTCTTCCACCTGTTTTTCTGGAGGTTTGCCATGCGCCGCGTTGTAGTCACCGGAATGGGAATGGTCACACCGCTTGGATCCGGTGTTGATCACAACTGGTCACAGATAATTGCAGGAAAAAGTGGGATATCCCGCATCGAACATTTCGATGTTTCAGATATTTCCTGCCAGATTGCCGGTCAAGTGCCGGGTCCAGATGCTGATGGTGGGCTTAATCTCGATGACTGGATTGACCCGCGCGATCAACGCAAGCAAGACCGATTTATTCAGCTTGGTCTCGTGGCCGCATGCCAGGCGGTTGAAGATTCCGGTTGGCAACCCAGCGCCCGTGAGCAACAAAACCGCACTGGTGTAATGATTGGTTCTGGTATTGGCGGTTTAGAATCAATTGTAAAAACAGATCAACTTGTGAATGAAAAAGGACCACGGCGTGTCAGCCCATTCTTCATACCCTCAGCACTAATTAATCTTATTTCTGGACACGTCTCTATCCGTTACGGGTTCCGTGGCCCAAATCATGCTGTTGTGACCGCGTGCTCGACCGGTGCGCATGCCATTGGCGATGCGGCCCGCATGGTCGCGCTTGATGATGCTGATGTAATGGTTGCTGGCGGTGCCGAAGCTGCTGTTTGTCGTATTGGCATGACTGGTTTTGCTGCGGCGCGAGCCCTTTCAACAATGTATAATGATACGCCCAAAGTTGCATCGCGCCCATGGGACAAGGGGCGTGATGGCTTCGTTATGGGAGAAGGTGCAGGAATTGTTGTGCTTGAAGAGCTTGAGCATGCAAAAGCTCGTGGTGCTAGAATATATGGTGAAATTAAAGGCTATGGTATGTCGGGTGATGCCCATCATATCACCGCACCTGCTGATGATGGTGATGGAGGTTTTCGCGCCATGCAAGCTGCTTTAAAACGTGCTGGGTTGACTGCCAAGGATATTGATTATGTGAACGCTCATGGCACATCAACCCCGCTCGGTGATATAATTGAAGCAAAGGCTGTTGCACGGCTATTAGGGGACTCGTCAGCGACGGTATCAATTTCATCAACAAAAAGCGCCACCGGGCATCTTTTGGGAGCTGCGGGAGCGATCGAAGCAATTTATGCAATTAAAACAGTTCAAACTGGTGATTTACCGCCAACACTTAATCTAAACAAGCCGGAAGAGGCGGTGAGCGATATGGATCTCGTGCCATTGAAATCCCGTAATAAAAAAGTGAGGAATGCAATGTCAAATTCGTTTGGATTCGGTGGCACTAATGCATCTCTGATCATGGGTGAGGTTGCCTGATGATGACAAAAGCCGCTCGGTTTATAGTCCGGTCGGCGTTTATTTCATTGCTGCTATGTCTTATTTTATCCGCTAGTGTCTTTGTTTGGCATGACAATATGATGAATGTAGCTGGTCCACATCAGGATGATGTTCTGGTTGTTATTCCGCCTGGTAGCGGTCACAATACCCTTCGCCACGTTTTGAATCGTGCCGGTGTAGTTCACCAGATTTATCACTATGATGCTGCGCGCATTCTTGCGGGCGAGAGCTTTTCGCCAAAGGCTGGCGAGTTTTTGCTGCCGGCGAAAACCAATCTCAATGGAATTCTTTCTATTATCCACAAAGGCGATAACCATCAACGTAGGCTGACGATCGTTGAGGGGGTGCGGAGTGCCGATGTGCTGAAGTTGATTACCGCGATGCCTAATCTTTCCGGCTCGGTCAAATCCATGCCTGATGAGGGCAGCTTGCGGCCAGAAACCTATTTCTACATTCACGCGACACCTCGGCAAGCTCTGATAAACCGCATGCAGGAAAGCCAAGAGCTTGCCCTAGCCGAAGCATGGAGCAAGCGTGCAAAAGACCTACCCTACGACGACCCATATGACGCGCTGATTGTGGCGTCCATCATTGAAAAAGAAGCGTCGACAAGTGAAGATCGGCGGTTGGTGGCAGCTGTTTTCGTGAATCGGCTAAAAAAAGGCATGCGTCTGCAGTCAGACCCAACGGTGCTGTATGAGGCGTCTGAAAGTCCAACAAAGCCGCCTCAGATTACAAAAACAGATTTGAAAACAAAAACGCCCTGGAACACTTATGTCATAAATGGGTTGCCTAGAACCCCGATTTGCAATCCAGGGCAAGAATCGATTATGGCTGCTTTGCGACCAGCAAAAAGTGATTACATGTATTTTGTTTCCGATGGCAAGGGTGGGCTTCGATTTGCGGAAACACTGGTCGCACACAACCGCAATGTAAGACTATTCAGGCAATACAAAGCAGCGGCCGAGAAGGGCAGGGGCAAATGACCAAAAACGAATCATTGGCTTTAGGCAAAGAAACTGGTTTTGGTGGCCGCAGGGGCTTGATGCTAGTCCTGTCATCTCCATCTGGGGCAGGAAAGACGTCAATATCACGGCGCTTATTAGCCGGGGAAAATGAGCTAGAGTTGTCAGTATCGGCAACCACGCGCAAACGGCGCCCAGGTGAAGTTGAAGGAAAAGACTATCACTATGTTTCAAATGATGATTTTCATGTGATGATCAACAATCGAGAAATGTTAGAATATGCCAAGGTGTTTGGTCATTATTATGGTACACCCTCAGCCCCTGTGATGGCCGCATTAGCTGAAGGGCGCGATGTACTATTTGATATCGATTGGCAAGGAACCCAGCAGTTGGCCGATGCAAATAGCGACGATTTGGTATCTGTTTTTATCCTCCCGCCATCGACGCGTGATCTTGAGAAGCGGTTATTAAACAGGGCACAAGACAGTGCTGATATTGTTGCTGCCCGTATGTCCAAAGCGTCTGATGAAATTAGCCACTACCGTGAATATGACTACATTCTCGTAAATGTTGATCTAGATCAGTCGGTTAGAGAGGTAAAAGCTATCTTGCATGCGGAACGACTACGCCGAGACAGGCAGATTGGACTCGCCGATTTTGTAAAACGGCTTCGTTCTGGTTATTAATTATGGAGTTGGTTATTAATCTGATATGTTGCTATCGAGACGGATTATTTCCTTGCTCTTCATAAAGGGATGCCAACCGACAGAATTCTTCAATATTAATCTCCTGAGGCCGTTTTTTAGGGTCTATTTTGGCAGCATTTAAAAGGCGTTCACCACCAATATTTTTCAATGAACTGCGCAGCATTTTCCGACGTTGGCCAAAGGCAACGCGTGTTACCTCTTCTAATGCTGTTTGACTGCAAGGAAAACGCGGGGCTGGGAGTGGCACAATTTGAACAACGGATGAGGTGATTTTTGGCGCGGGTACAAAGGCCGATGCCGGAACGTCAAACAGAATTTCACTATCCGCAAGCCAGCGTGTCAGAACGCTCAATCTGCTATAGGCCTTATCGCGTGGCCGTGCGGTGATGCGCTCGGCCACTTCGCGTTGAAACATCAATGTCATCGATTCAAATGCATGAGCGTGGGTGAGCCAGCGAGTGAATAATGTTGTAGCGATATTATACGGTAAATTAGCGATGATGCGGCGTGGGGTGCTCCCCATCTCCCAGATAGCGCTTTGCATCGCATCAGCTTCAATCAAGCGCAGCCGGTCACCTGCAGCATTGGTTAATCCAGCGAGGACATTTGCGGCACGCCGGTCCTTTTCAATGGCAATCACATGAGTTGCTCCTTCCAGAAGAAGGGCCCGCGTTAAACCACCCGGTCCGGGGCCAACTTCTATTGTTGTGCCACATAAAGTGCCAGAAGAACGAGCTATTTGTCTTGTTAAGGAGAGGTCAAAAAGAAAATTTTGTCCCAATGATTTGCGTGCCCGCATATCCATCGACTCAACGAGCTGGCGCAGAGGGGGCAGGGCTTGAATAAGGTCTTTTAAATTTTGTTGTTCAGCCATCGGGTATATGGTTTCTTTTGCCTTGACATTCGTTGTGTGAAAGTAGGGTCAAGCGCTGGTGCCGTCGGCTAGTCTTCTGGCCATTTTGATGGCAGCTATGAGGCTATCCGCACGGGCAAGGCCGCTACCTGCAATATCCAGCCCAGTGCCATGGTCAGGTGATGTGCGTATAAAATCTAAACCCAAAGTGATATTAACGCCACCAAAAAAATCTATTGTTTTTAGTGGGATAAGGACTTGGTCATGATACATTCCCAAAACGGCATCATAGTTTGCACGGGCTTCGGTGTGGAATAACGAATCGGCAGGATGTGGGCCAGTGGCGTTAATGCCGCAGGAAACAAGCTTGTGCACAGCTGGCAAAATAACCTTGCCATCTTCCTCGCCCATGCGTCCATCTTCGCCTGCGTGCGGGTTTAGCCCACAAATCGCAATACGCGGATGTTGAATGCCAAAACTCACCTGTAAACAATAATGCATCAAAGTGCATTTTTCGATTATCAATCCCGTGGTAATAGAGTTTGCTACTTTGTTAAGTGGAATGTGCACGGTTGCTGGAACAACCCGTAATTTATCACATGTAAGCATCATCAATGGCCCCCCTGGCATGGTCGTGGCAAGGCTTGAGAGATACTCCGTATGTCCGGAAAAGCTGAAACCAGCCTTGTAAAGGCATGATTTTTGGATAGGGTTTGTTACAATACCGGCAGCGATACCCGATTGGCTCCACAAAACGGCTTGTCGAATAGCGTCAATAACCATAGGGGCGTTCACTGAATCTGGGTGTCCGGCAATTGGCATTTTTTCCCAAGATACGGGAATAATAGCTAGTGCAGATGTGTCATAATCATATAAGGTTGGTTTACTAATCTCGTAAAAATTGGCCACAATGCCAAGTGATTGGGCAGTTTGAGCAATATGGTCTGGGTTACCCATCAGGCAGATGTTTTTCATTCCAGCCTGCCATGCTTTGAGGGAAATTTCAGTTCCAATACCAGCAGGCTCACCTGGTGTGATGATAATTGGTAGCGCAGGCATTAGACTCATAAATCTGTTTCGATGATCGCAGAACGGCGTAAACGAAATAGATAGCGCTCAGACAACGACCCAAAAATTTTATTAAATTCAGCACTGAAAACATCTTCGCGTGATGGCAACGTCATTTTTAACGCCTTTCGCTCACAAAGCATAAAAACGCTCACACCCTCGACGAACGACAGTGGCTTGCTCGGCACCAGAATTTTAAGATCCTTAATAAGGTTTTGTAGGGGGGCACTAAATGATCCAAGTTTAACATTCTCGATCAGCCCATTAATCTTTGAGCCATAATTTTGGTTCAACGCAATCAGATCATTACAGTTTCTTGTTTTTGCTGTGTCGCGCTCAATTTTGGCTGCTGCTTCCAGCTTACTGGCATTTGACGCAGTTTTTTTGAGCGGGTAAACGGCCCGGGCAATTGTGATTACATCCTGACTTGGATCGGCAACACCATTTTGCAGGATTCCTTCTTTGCGGATCAAAATGACCAATCCGTCTTGTTGGAGCGGAGTGCTAACTGCTCCAATTTCAATTTTCTGGATCTCTTTCTGTACTTCCGGTGACAGCTGGTCAATCAATACCCAGCCAAGTGATCCACCGCTTCGCGCCGTTCCAGCTGCAGAGTACTGCCTTGCGATGGCATTGAAGTTCGCACCGCGATTGACTGATTTGATAATTTCATTCGCAAGTTCAAGCGTTTTGTTCATTGGCCGTTTCGGTCCGGGTAGCAAAATTATTTCGCTAAGTCTGACCTGTGATTTTTTGGAGTTCTTTTTAATTTGCAGAAGCGCTTTATCAACAATAGAGTCTAGTTCTTTGAATTTACCTTTAAATTTGTACTTGATAAATTCTCCCCAAACGATATCGCTTACAAATTTCGCCTGAACGTTACGTGCATCAATACCCTTATCGCGTAAGTAATTTGAACCGGTTTTTCCCTTGTTGGCAAAGTTTTCATCTACAAGGTTTTTGGCTACGTCGCGGTTTCTTCGCACGATGTCTGGATCGACTGCTTCAGCCGCTTCAAGTTTCAAAATTTCGTCTATCAAAGTTTGGGTTGCATCCTTTCTGATCTGCTGACGATTAGCTTTCGTATCGTCTAGATTTGTTACCATGCGTAAAAAAGCAGCCCGCTGATCAACATCATAATTTGTGATTGCTTTGCCGTTCACCTTCGCTACGATTTCCAGTGCTGCTTGCCCATGCGGGACGCTTGTGACCACAAAAACCACTATGCAAAGAGCAAAAAAAGCAAATAATTTATGTCTACGTGTCATCATCATTGTGTTCGTTTTCAGTTGGGATTTGGTCCTCACCGATCGTAAGGGCTTACATGCCTCAAAATTGTTCCTTCTATAAATCAGCTTTCGTCAGTTCGAGCAAGAATAATGGCGCCCAGAAGTGATACCACAATGGCTGGTGTCCAAGCGGCAACAGACATCGGGATTCTCAGAGAAGATCCTAAAACCTGCATAAAATAGCTGAAGATAAAGATGACGATGGAAAGCAAGGCGCCACGCAGGAATAAACGTGATCTATGGCCCCGTGATGTGTTCGTTAAGGTTATCCGGGCGGCTAGCATGGCTATTCCCACCATCAATAGAGGTACGGACAACATTTTATAAAGGTGAAACCGGTATTGGGCTGCTGGAATACCAGCTCGCTCGAGCGAGGAAATGAAGCTCGGTAACAAATAGATCGAAATTGATTGCGGAAGCAGACCTGATTGACGTAAATCCAACGCTTCAAGTCCTGTTGGCAAAATAATGTTGCCCAAATCTGCTTGCTGACCATCAGAGTTCCAGCGTGTTGCATGATCGAGCATCCACCCTTTGTCGGTGAGTTGCATTACATTTGCTCGGTAAACAGCTTTTAATTGAACATCATTTTCATACAAATAAATTATTGGGTGAATAATGCTTGCCATTTCGGTATTCAAGGCATCACCACGAATGATTAACTTGCCACCTTTGATTTTATCACGAAGCCAAATTCCGTCAGCGGAAACAGAAAAGCTCTTATCTGTTTCACCAAAAATCTTAGCCATTTGCGCTTCATGGCGTGTTGATGTAACGGCACCAATCGGGTTTATAACAGTGACGAACAGCATGCCAAAAAGAAAAGCAGAAAATAAAGCAGGTCCCAGCGCGGCCCAGATTGATTGACCGAATCCACGTGCTGCGACAAATTCATTGCTGCGGTTCCAAGAAGAGAAACAAAGCATCGCGCCAGTCAGCATAGCAAAGGGCAAAATCATTTCAATTACTGCTGGTAAATTTAGTATGGCCATGTTTAAAAAATTTACGTTTGGTTTTGTGTTGCTTAGCAAGCTCACACGACGAATGAGCTCGACGGTTTGAATAAGACTGATAATGGCCGCAAGACCAAAAAGACACAGTGTGATCCAGGCAACAAACCTCATAGCAAAATAGCGGAATAATGTACCAAAAGGCGCAAATTGGCTCATGCTATCCCCTTACTTGGAAGTGGTGGCTTTTTTGCTATATTACCAGGGCGAAGAAACCAAATGCTAAGTATAATTGGAATAAGAACACTAAGATGAAGCAATGGCCATAGGTTTGCATTATTGGTCACTAGGCCGCGTGAAATAACCACTGTGATGATCACCAAAACGCAGGCTAAAATATTTGTGCTAGCCCTACGTCCCCATAAATCGCGACGAATTTGCCCTCTTAAAATAATGGCCGCTGACAATAATACCAATCCAAGCCCAAGAAATGGTGAGGCGATTCGATAATGCCCTTCGGCATTTCGTTGTAAATAATATTGAGGTGAGAGTGCGGTTTCTGGTGATAATAAATTGCCGATAGTATCTTCGTTGATATCAATTGAGGAGCGCTTAGTTGGTTGATTTGTGGCGCGAGTGATGGTTACAGAATGGGACTCAAACAACAAAACTGCGCCGCTTTGGCCCTCGGCATTTCTCTCAGATCGCTCCCCATTTTGCAGAACAAGTGTAGGGGTACCATTCCGGTCTATAAATTCTCCAGCCTCGGCTGTTATGGTGATGATACGATCCTGCATGCGGGCGTCATGAATGAAAATATCTTTCATAACATCATTATTGTCACGGGCACCAATGAACATGGTCATGTCATCAACGACCTCGATGAAAACACTTTCTCGTAGCAGAATTGTTGGAATGCCGTTGCGTAATTTGAATTGTAAGTCTTTATATGCGCTAAAGGATGTTGGCAGCAAATAGACAGAATTGAATAGAAGAAACGCGGTTAGCAAGACGCCAAGCGCAATTGGCGCCTTAGCCATTTGGAGTGGACTGAGGCCAATGGATTGCATAACAAGTAACTCACGATCTGCCAAAATGCGATTGAACACCCAATTAACTGCGATAAATCCAGAAATCGGAATTGTAATCATAAGCCATAGTGGTATTGAAGCAATGGACATCAGCAGAAAGTCACCAACGGCGGCGCCTCGATTAACCAAAAGCTCAAGAATGCCGATTGTTTGGAATAACCAGATGATCCCAACGAGCACTGAGGTCAACGCAAGGGTAGTCCGTAAAAGCTGGTTGAAGATATACAGGTTGAACTGCATATTGAACCTCGATTGTGTTAGGAAATCTGGATAGCACAAACGCATATGCAATGGCAAAACCTATAGCACAACAAATTGGTTGGATTGACAGTCATAGGCTGGTTTTGTTTTAACTAGGGATCCTTCATATTAAAAAAATGAGACAAACATGCCCGCGAAATTAAAGCTTAGCTTTTCCAAAACTAGCCCAAAAGGCGACGTGACAACCATCTGTTTGATTGGAAAGAATGGCGAAATCATTCCTCGTCTCGAAAAGAATGTTGCGGCCCATTTAATTAGAATCATGGCGCGAGCTCAATTTACTGGAAAGTTTGGTGAGAACCTTATGATCTACACCGATACCAACAGCTATTTGTTGATCGGAACTGGTGACGTTCTAGCAGCAGACAATAAAGCTGAAACACTCGGTGGCAAACTCTTTTCAGCGTTGAATGGAACCGCATCCAAATTGGGTTGGATGCCTGATCATAAATTGGCTCCAACGGTTTTAGCTGATGTTTTATTTGGAGCAAGTTTGGCTTCATATCATTTTGATAGTTATTTTACTGGAAAGGAAAGTGATGATGTCACTGTTCGCCTTAGTGTTGGTGGCGAAGCGCTCAATGAAGAAGTAAGTGTTCATCAGGATCGTCAGGCCCTAGCAAATGGGGTGTTTTTTGCGCGAGACCTTGTTTTTGAGCCGGCTAACAAATTATACCCGGTGGAATTTGCCAACCGTTGTGAAGCTTTGACCTCTCTTGGGCTTGAAGTTGAAGTTTTGGATGAAGACGCCATGGAGAAGCTGGGCATGGGAGCCCTTCTCGGTGTTGGTCAAGGTAGCCGGCGCGAGTCTCGTATGGTGGTGATGAATTGGAAGGGCGGTGGCAAAGAACCACCATTTGCTATTGTCGGAAAGGGTGTCACATTTGATACTGGTGGTATTTCGTTGAAGCCTTCGAAGGGCATGGAGGATATGAAATGGGATATGGGTGGCGCTGCAGCGGTAACTGGTGCGATGTGTGCGATTGCGGGACGCAAACTGAATAAGAATATTGTCGGCGTGATAGGTCTTGTGGAAAATATGCCAGATGGTAATGCCCAAAGACCGGGTGACGTTGTAACCGCAATGTCCGGAAAAACAATTGAGGTAATAAATACAGATGCTGAGGGTCGCCTTGTTCTTGCTGATGCCTTGCATTATGCTGAAACTCGATTCAAGCCGCACGCTATGGTTAATTTGGCCACGTTAACAGGGGCAATCATTGCCTCTCTCGGCAAGGAATATGGTGGGCTTTTTACTAACAGTGATGATCTGGCAAGCCAGCTTGAAGTTGCAGGCAGGCAAACTGAGGAAGGTGTTTGGCGCATGCCAATGGGGCCAACTTATGACCGGATGCTTAAATCACACATTGCGGATATGAAAAATATTGGGGGGGCATATGGTGGCGCAATTACTGCAGCCTGTTTTCTAGCCCGGTTCGTTGAAAGCACTCCATGGGCGCATCTTGATATTGCAGGCAAAGCATGGTCTGACAAAGCAACTGCTACCGTACCAAAGGGAGGAACAGGCTATGGTGTGCGCTTATTAAACCGATTGATTGATAATTGGCAAGGGGCGAGCGTTTCACATAAGTGGGAGCAGTCCGATGACTAAACCAAGTGATCAGTGTTGCAGATAGATTTTTATCAGATCGGCCAGGCGGGTCTTGAGCAGGTCATGCTGATGCTTTTGAAAAAGACGCTTGCAGCAAATCGAAAGGCACTTGTTTTATGCCCAATGCCAGCGGCGGACACGATTGATACCGCATTATGGAGACATGATCCAGAGTCGTGGATTCCGCACGGGCTTGACGATGCAAATGGCGCTGCCTACTGCGATGTCTGGGTGTCAAGCGATATGGCGGCTAACCCGATTAATGCCGACTATCTATTTCTTTTGCATGGTAGCGCACCCGCTCAATGGGCCGGGTTTACGCGGTGTTTCTGCTTGTTTGATGGAAAGTCTGATGCACAGTTGCATCAAGCACGTAATCATTGGAAAGCTTGGCAAGAGCTTGATGATACCACTTTTGGGTATTACGCTCAAAATGCGGAAGGGGGCTGGGATAAAAAAAACTAGGTTGAGTTGCCAAATGTGGCCGACTCACGAAGGCATAATGCATATGCTTATTCTTGGGAGTTCGTTGATCCGATCCTAAAAATGTTGAAGGGGCCTTTTTGCGGTGAGGCTTATTTTTAACTTGTGCCATGGCTGTCGCTTGCATTAAAACGACGTCACAGCTTTTAATTCAAAAGGGCGCAGCTATGGTCCGTGTTCTGATAAATAAGGATAAATGATGACACTCGAAAGAACATTTTCAATAATAAAACCCGATGCAACACGCCGCAACCTAACGGGTCAGATCAATGCCCGGCTTGAGTCTGCCGGTCTTCGTATCGTTGCGCAAAAGCGTAAATACCTTAGTGAAAAGGAAGCCAAGGCATTTTACGCAGTTCACCAGGAACGCCCTTTTTTTGATGACCTTGTGGCCTTTATGACGTCGGGGCCGGTTGTTCTTCAGGTCCTTGAGGGCACAAATGCCGTCCTTGTCAACCGTGAAGTCATGGGGGCAACAAACCCAGCTGATGCTGCTAAAGGCACCATTCGACAGGAGTTTGCGGAGTCGATCGAAGCCAATTCGGTGCATGGGTCGGACAGCCCAGAAAATGCGGCTATTGAAATTTCCTATTTTTTTGCTGGATGTGAAATCACAGAATAGATGGTCTTCGGTTAAATCTAAGTGCTTGGGGTAATAAAACGGCGAAAAAAGCCTGCCGCTCTCAAACAAACCTGCTAAAATCAGTGTTTACCATTTAGACCAATGTAGCTGCCATAATAACAAGGGTCGCCACGATAACAGCGATACAAATTTTGGTGGCGAACATAAAGTTATTATAAAACTGAAAATGCTCCTTGCCTTGTTTATCTAATAATTTTATGTCCATGATGGTTACCTCCTTGGTATAAGGGGATGCTAGGTTTGCATCGCCAGCCCTAGCTTTCCAACTCTATTCACGCCAACTTCCAATTTATGACCGAATCCGCAATACAAATCAACATGACAATGCATTGTTCATTCCTTTGATGCGGACGCGGGCCAGATCAGACATCGAGCGAGTGAGTCTCGCATTGGTGCCGGTGCATCAGCTAGGATGGAAGAGGGCGTGTGCCAACGCGCGCCTTCAGGCGATAAGGATAAATTTTTTTTTGCCAACCCAAACAAAACAAAGGGGTAAATCTGATGTTCTAGCTGAAGCACCCGTGCCGCTAAGCTGTTGGCCGTATCACTTGCCATCAGGGGTAGACTTGCTTGGGCAATCATTGGGCCTTCATCGAGTGTAGCGGTGACCATATGAACCGAAACCCCATGCGTTGCAGCCTTTTCGTCAATGGCACGTTGATGAGTGTTTAGGCCTTTGAAAGCTGGTAGCAATGAGGGATGAATATTGATAATCTGTCCGGCGAACTGATTGACGAAATCACCACTTAAAATGGCCATATATCCAGCTAGAAATACATATTCACACCGGTGGGAGTGAATGGCTGCGGCGATGGCAGCTTCATGCGCTGCTTGCGTGTCAAAATTTTTCCGCTGAATAACTCTGGTTGGAAGCCCCCGATCTTTTGCAAGGTTGATACCAGCACAACACTTGTTGCTAATTACAACGGTAATTTTGGCTGCGATGCTATAATCTTCAATTGCATCAGCAAGGGAAGTCATATTGCTGCCACGCCCTGAAATTAGAACGGCAAAGCGGATCATGTCCGCCGGCGCCAATGATCGACTCCGTCAAGGATGACAGCAGGCTGATCATCCCTTGTAACAAGATCGCCAACAATATAAGCCTCTGGTTCTGGCCCGGTCTGGAGGGCGTGCAAAACCTCACCGGCTTTGCTCGCGTCAACATAGATGATAAGACCAATGCCACAGTTAAACGTGCGGGCAAGTTCTAAAAACTCCATGTTGCCTGTATCTCGGATCCAAGAGAAAACAGGTGGTAAAGTCGTCGTTGTACAATCTAGCCGAAAGGAAACTCCATCATTGAAAACTCTTGGTGGGTTTTCGATCAAACCGCCACCAGTGATATGTACAATTCCACTAACTCCACCGGTAGCCAGAGCAGTAGCAGCTGCTTTTTGGTAAATGCGCGTTGGGGTCATTAATGCAGCTCCAAGATGATCAGCGTCATTCTCAAAGGGGGCTGGTGCATCAAGGGCGGCACCTGAAATTTCAATGATTTTTCGAACCAGTGAAAAACCGTTGGAATGAATGCCAGAAGAACGGAGGGCAATGGCAATGTCACCGACCTTTGGTTGGCCTCGCGACAACAAAGTGCCGCGCTCAGCAGCTCCAATGCAGAATCCAGCAAGATCATAGGTCCCTGCGGGGTACATTCCCGGCATTTCGGCAGTCTCTCCACCAATCAACGCACAATCAGCCTCGATACAGCCATCGGCAATGCCGGCAATGACATCGATAGCCATCGCGCGATCTAACTTACCTGTTGCAAAATAGTCTAGGAAAAACAGAGGCATGGCTCCTTGTGCTAAAATATCATTTGCGCACATAGCCACGAGATCAATACCAACAGCATGGTGTAGGCCAGTTTTTCTCGCAAGTTCCAGTTTGGTGCCAACACCATCAGTGGCAGCAACCAGAACAGGGTCGATAAATCCGGCATCCTTTGTATCGAACAGTCCCCCAAACCCACCAAGATCGGTGCTAGCACCGGAACGCTTTGTTCGTTTGGCATGTGGAACAATTTCTTCAACCAATGCATCCCCTTCGTCAATATCAACACCGGTGTCACTATATTTGTAGGATTTAGATTGTTTTTGTCCGCTAGACATGCTGGCCTCGAGGATTATGTTTGATGTAAGATATGGATAAACGATTTCGATAAAACTCAGACGTATAATAGGCATTTGACGGCATGCGCGCAGCATTTATCTTTCATTTCCAATTAATATTTCACAGGCGGAGCAGACTGCTGGCCTTTTTTCTAATTAGCTTTCTGGCAGGCAAACCAGCGATGGCCATTAACAGTTGGTGTGCCGAGCCGGTTTTTGGCGTTTCAAATATTTCAATTGACCAGCGGGCCGAAACCGCATCCATCGCTCGGGATATTGGTGTGCGCAAGGCCGCGGAGCAGGCATTTTCAACCGTGCTGGACCGGATTCTTTTAACAAATGATGCGCAGCACAAGTTCATGTCATTGCATGATCTCGATGATTTTTCTGATTTTACCCATATCGTTGAAGAGAAAAATTTAGATCAACGTTATATTGCGACGTTGGACTTTTGTTTTGATGCTGCACGGCTGCGCCAAGCCATGATCACGGCTCAGTTGAGCTGGTCTGAATTACAAAGCCCGCCCGTTCTAGTTATTCCTATTTGGAGCGGGCCGGATGGAGCACGAGCGTGGCAAAAGGATAATCAGTGGATTGCTGGCTGGCGGGATGCAGTTGCCGCCTACGATGGACTGTTATCTTTTCGTCAGTTGGATCATAATCTGATTAATGAGAGACAATTCCGTGGTGAGGATCTGCTCCTTGCAAACCCGGCCAAGCTTAAACATGCCGCTAGCCTGGTGCGTGCGGAACAGGTTATGTTGGTTGCGGCTTCACTAGATTATGAAGGTTCCAAGCCATTGGTTACAATCACCGCACGGTTGTTTGATAAGGTGGGCCAGATGATTACCGATATTCTCTATGGTGATCAGAAGACCCTAGAAAATTTTACTGTGAATGACCTTGATATAATGCGCCGAAAAATTATTGAGAGGATGGATGAAAGCTGGCAGATGGCAAATCTGATTGATGACAGGGAAATTGGATATTTAACAGTATTTTTGCCAGTGACATCACTGAAAGAATGGGCCAAACGTTTAAGTGCTTTAGATGAAATTGCGGTGATACAAAGCTATGACATTATCACGCTCAATACTCGGGGTGGGCAATTGTATTTACGCCTAGCCGGTTCCAAAGAAGCGTTACAAAATGCGCTGTCTGCGCATCGATTGCAGCTTGTTGACTATGGGGATCAGCAACTGATTAGTGCTAAACCGGAAAATGGTTGAGGCCCACTCCTTCCCTTGAATAAAAGGCCATGGTCAAGCGGACAAGGGTGAACGGACCAAATAAGCTGCCACGGATAGAGATGACATGAAACAATTACCGCTTGAATTACCATTTCGCCAGTTGGCAGGTCGCGATGATTTCATAATCAGTGATTGTAACGCCCTGGCTTTGGCGTCAATAGATCAATGGCCGAATTGGCGGGGCAGCTACAGGGCCCTTAATATTGTTGGTCCATCAGGGGCAGGAAAATCACACCTTGCGGCAATCTGGCGGTCATTGGCCCAACACAGCCAAAGAGTAACAGGGTTGGCGGCAGGCCAGCGGTTGCCAAATCCTGCATTTTATGTGTTGGATGATGTGGCCAATTCCCGGGCTTGGGATGAGGAGGCGCTTTTTCATTGCTTTAACCGTTGTGCCAGCAAGAATGGTGGTATTCTGCTGCTGTCGCAAATGCCGGTTGGACAAATGGACTGGCAATTGCCTGATTTGCGTTCGCGTATGCGCGCAGTTAATTTAGCCCGAATTGATTTGCCTGATGATAATTTGTTATTTGCGCTGTTAAATAAATATTTTGCCGATCGTCAAGTGATGGCGCCACCAGCAACGCTATCCTATCTCGTTAAACGTATGGAGAGGTCATTCACCGCTGTTCCTAGGTTGGCTGCCGCTCTTGATCGTCGGTCGATAGCGGAAAAAAAACCATTATCAATCGCGTTGGCGCGCAATGTCCTTGATGAACTATCGTAATCTTTTACATTGGGGCTCTGCTTATTGTTTTTATGGCATTAACAGTTTCAATTAGTTTTTTCATTATGTTCTATCAGCAGTATTTTTCCATTCTTAACGGCAAGAGCAATTTCCCCCCGTTTCAACCGTAAGGCCAACTCACCAAAGATTTCACGGCGCCAGCCGGTAAGTGCACGGATCGGGGCATTGTTATCACTGGCAAGGACCTCTAGTTCATCAGCCGATGCAATTAGGCGCGGGGCAATCGCATGTTTGTCAGTCACGTGTTTTAATAAGACACGCAAAAGCTCCATCACAGCGGCTGGTGGACGTTTGGTGAAGCCTTGTTTTTCAGGGACAGGTAAGGACGATGCGGGTAACGACTCAACTTTTTTGAGAATTTTTTGTATTGGGGCTACCAGTTTGCCATCCTTACCGCCAGGGAAATTACGAATATTGGCGAATCCATCGCGGTCTTGCGGATTTGAGCCAGAAAGATCAATCAACGTTTCATCACGAATCACCCGGTTGCGCGGTATATTGCGGGTCTGGGCTTCAATTTCACGCCAAGCCGCCAAATGCATTAGGCGCAGGAGGGCGGTTGGCCGCATATTGCGCACCTTCAGTTTCTGCCAGGCTAATTTGGGGTCAACAGAATAGGTCGCTGGGTCATTTGATTTTTCGTATTCTTCATCAAGCCAGTGATCGCGGTTTTCACTTTCCAGTTTTTTCAGCATTATCGGATAAAGCTGGGCAAGATATATCACATCATCAAGTGCATACAGAATTTGTCGGTTGTTAAGTGGGCGCTTTGACCAATCAGTAAAGCGCGATGTTTTATCAATATCCTTATCGAGTATGGATTTTACTAGCTTGTCATAGCCAACTTGATCACCAAGCCCGCACACCATCGCGGCAATTTGGGTGTCATAAATTGGCCTTGGTAGATCACCCATCAGATGCAAAAAAATTTCCATATCCTGACTGCCAGCGTGAAATACTTTGGTAATTTTCTGGTCGCGCATCAGCTTCCACAGAGGGGTGAGGTCAAGATCTTTTGCCAAGGGGTCAATGGCTGCAGCCCTAACACCATCGCTGATTTGAATTAGGCATAATTGCGGGTAGTAGGTGCGCTCACGAATAAATTCTGTGTCAACGGCAAGGAACTTTGCTCTCTTATAATCTTTTACGATCTTATCTAAGGCTTCATTTGTTGTGATTGGCGCCTCTGCCTCGGTTTTGTTCGTATCGTTGTCGATTGCGCCGCTTGCATGTCTTTTCATTTTCCATCCTAATTCTATCCAGGTGATATACGGTAAAAAATGCGGCTCTGAAAGGTAAGCCTATTGATTTACCACATTACAATTCCCACTTCTACCAGGATGGTTTTAAATCTTTATATCAGTGGATCAATGGCGGTCGCGGCCAGATTAGCGATATTGGTTGCTATCTCTTTCGTATCAGTCGGGTCAGCATTTTGCGCAACAGTAACTCCGCACAGAGCATTTTACGAGATGCAGCTGGGCCATGCTTACCAAAACTCAAACGTGCAGGCTGTGATTGGTCGATCCGCATTCACTCTAAGCCGCGATTGCAGCGGTTGGCAATCAAATGAAGATTATGTGATTGAGTTTCAAGGAAAAGAGGGAGACACAAATCGTATTATATCGCGATTTGAGTCGTGGGAGTCCAATGCAGGCGACATGTACAGCTTTGAGATCAGTGAGCAAAGCAGTTTTCAAGCAAAAAAAGACTTTAACGGCTATGCCATCGTAACTTCTGAGGCAGGGAATGCGTATTTCTCAATAGCAGATGACTTACCGATGAAACTGCCTGCTGATACCTATTTCCCCATGCGGCATTTGAATGCCATCATTGATGGAGCGAAAAAAGGTAAAACAATAATCTCAGCGTCTGTCTTTACGGGAGCTGATCCCGATGATGCGCTGCTTGCCACTAACACGGTAATTGGCAGCTGGAAGATCGAGGCCCCAGCGGCGCGCCTGGGGAAGTTCGGTCAAAAAGGATATTGGCCGGTTCAAACCGCATACTTTAAGCCAGCGGCAAAAGCGGCAGAGCCTGAATATGAGATCAATTATTCAATGCAGTCCAATGGAGTTGTTCGCCGTTACGTCATTGATTACGGTGATTTTACTATTATTGCCGAGCTAATGAAGTTGGAAGCGCTCACCGCACCCAATTGCCCATAACCAAAGTCGAGGAACTTGGCTTTGTTAGTTTCTTCGGTGGTACTTTATGATGCTACTAGCCAGGCCGCGCCCTGTGCCAATGCAAATGGGACGTTGCTGGCTTGGACAAGTTTTGTTTCGTTGCGCTCGATCAATAAATAGCCTGGCCATTTGCGCGGCACATTTAAATACAGCCGGTTCAACTCGGCAATTCGCCCACCAAGAACAAAAACGTCAGGGTCAAACATATTGATGATTGCGGCCGTAGTACGGCCTATTCTATCATCCAGTACTTGCAAAACGCTGGAAGCGACCAGATCGCTGGTGTCGGCCGCATCGGCAATTGCCTCAATATCTAATTTCGTCTGGGTGATGTTGAAATATTCATTTTCCAGCCCACCAAGTGACAAAAACTCTTCAAGACAGCCATTACGCCCACACCAACAATCTCGCCCATCAAGTTCATGAGGGACCGGCCAAGCCAGAGGCATGTGACCCCATTCCCCGACAATATTATTCGCGCCACGCCAGAGTTTTTGGCCAAAAGTTACCCCACCATACACATGGTTATCCAGAAAGAGGCAGCATGTTACTTTACTCTGCTGGGCTTTGCCAAAGCAGCTTTCATATAGGGCGAGAGCTTGCCCTGGACTTGCCAAAACAACTGGGCGGCCCAGACTGGCTTGTAGATTGGTCTTCATATCGACCGAGGCAAGGCGGCCAAGGCCGTCATGCGGTGATGTTTTGTTAATAAAGCTAGTTTGCACGCTGATGCCGACAGTCTGATTTAGACTAGGGTTATTGCGGCTTGCCATGTCAACAAGGGCTGTGCAGCTTTTTAGAAGAGAGGGTACGCCGTCTTCTTCGAGAGGGTAGCTTTTTTGCCAAATAAAATCACTGCTATTTGTGACGATGGCGGCGTCAATCAAGCTATTTTGAATCGATAGTCCTAGATGCATGTTTGGCCTTTGGGCCAGAAATGCTGCCTATTTAATCTTTGATTCGCGAAAAATGACGTGCTTGCGAGCGCGTGGGTCATACTTCTTTAGTTCTAATTTTTCTGGCTTGGTACGCGGATTTTTTTTTGTGACGTAAAAATAGCCAGTGTCAGCGGTGCTTACGAGTTTTATTTGTAGGGTCGCGGGCTTCGCCATGACACATACTCCTAGCTTTTAGACTGCGGGTAGCAACAGATTTTAAGTGATTTGCGGAAGTTGCGGTAAATCTTGACAAATGTCAAGCATGATCAGCGTCTTTTTCGTTTGCTGCCTTTTCCCTTTGCGCAGCGCGGCTTGCTTTTGCTGCTACCTAAACCTCGTTCATCCCTTGCTGTTTTTCCAAAGCGGTTTTTCGTATGCTTTTTACCTTTCTGCCTTTGTTGGTAATTTTGCAGCCCCCCTTCAACCCATTCAACAAGAATCCCACCAGATACTGGTGTGACCTCGGTAACTTTCACGCGGACATGCATGCCAACGTTAAATTGCCAGCCGTTATGCCGCCCCTCTAACCTTTGGGCCTGTTCATCATAATTATAGAAATCATCAGGCAAGGCACATAGCGGCATCAGCCCATCTGCGCCTCCATCTTCCAGCCGTACAAAGGCCCCAAAGCCAGTCAGAGAAACAATAATGCCATCAACAACATGGCCAGTCCTTGTTTGAAACAGGGCGGCAGCAAACCGGTCAATGGTGCGCCTCTCGGCTGCCGCCGCAGTGGCTTCAGTCTCGGAAACATGGGAACAAATTTCGGCAATTTGATTCACTGACATCCCACACAATCCGTCTTTTGGATTTCTTTTACGGCTGACGGAGGCATCCACAAGGGCGCGGTGAACAAGAAGATCGGCATACCGCCGGATAGGCGATGTGAAATGCGCATAATTATGAAGTGAGAGCCCAAAATGACCAATATTTTCAGTGCTATAAATTGCTTTTGCTTGGCTTCGCAAGACCGCTTCATTGACCGTTAGCGAATCAGGCGTGTCATTGGCGAGGGCTAATATTTTGTTGAAGTGATGCGGTCGCAGAACTTGTCCAGTGGTAAAGCTGCTCCCCAGCGTTTCCGCAAGCTTGACAAGTGTGGCTGCTTTTTTAGGGTCGGGCGTGTCATGTACCCGGAACACGCAAGGAAGGTCACTAGCAATCAACGTATCGGCGGCGGCAACATTCGCCGCAATCATGAAATCTTCAATTAGCCGTTGCGAGTCTGTTTGTATACGCTGGGAAATTTCAATGGCATTGCCAAAATCATCCAAAACAACCCCACGCTCCTTAAGGTTCAACGCCAGTGGTTCACGCTTTTTCCTATCTTCATCAAGGGCACGCCATGCGCCAAAAAGTGAGTGCAGAATACCATTTGGCACACTGCAGTCAGCCTCCTCCATGGTGCCATCAAATACGGCCTGCACCTGTTCATAAGTCAACCGTGCATGCGACCGTATTAACGCTCTTTCGATTTTGTGTGATAGGCGTTTGCCATCCTTATCAATATTAATCTCGGCAATCATAGCCGCGCGGTCCTTATCTGGCCGCAATGAACAAAGATCGTTTGAAATGGCCTCTGGAAGCATGGGCACAACACGGTCTGGTAGATAAACAGAATTGCCACGTTTTCGTGCTTCAAGATCAAGCGCGCTGTCTGGCCGAACGTAATGCGAGACATCAGCAATTGCAATAATTAGCCGCCAGCCGCCATGATCTGCCGGTTCTGCAAATACCGCATCATCAAAATCACGCGCATCAGCTCCGTCGATGGTTACGAGTGGATGGTCACGTAGATCACGCCGACCTCTCACTGGCGGGACTTTCAAGCCTTTTGACTCGCTAATCAACGCGTCTGGAAATTGATGCCGGATAGCAAATTCGGCAAGGGTAAGCGCACTAAAGGCACCCGGCAATGCCGCATTGCCAAGATTGACTATAATGCGGGCCGCTTTACCAATATAGCCCCGCGATGGCAATAGTTCGGCCTCGACAAGATCGCCGGCTTCAACCGTAATGTTATTGGCTGCCTGAACAGCAAGGCTATTCCGCTTTCCGCGTTCAGCAGGCTGAAGGCGAAACCCTTTTCCAGCGGTCATGATTACACCAAAAATCCGCTTTTTCTGCTGGTCCAGAAGGCGGATGATCCGGGCTTCATAAAGCGTCGGCCCAACTCGAGCAAGACGGGCCAGAATTTGCTGGCCAACTGCTGGCGCACGTCCAGCACGGCGGCTAAGAATAACGCGGATTTCTGGCTGTTTTTCATTATCATCGCCAATAAGCCGAGCCAAACCATCACCATTATCATCGAAATTGATAAGTTCCAGCACGGTGACTTCCGGCAGTGTATTAGGAGCGGCGATGGCACGTCGGTCAACAGCAAGCAGTCCGCGAGTTGCCATGTCGCGTAGCAGGCGCCGTAATGAAGCGCGCCGCTCTTGGCCTATTTTAAATACTTTGGCAATTTTGCGAAGACTGGGTGGGACGGGGCAGCTATTAATATAGTCTAGAAGTGTGTCTTCATCAGGCATCAGCGGATCGATGGCAGGGATTTGATTATCAAGGCCGTCATCAGCGGGAGTATGTGCCATCTAACCTGCTTTCTGTTTTGCAGCCGCTTTTTTTGCTTTTGTTTTTTTCTGGGCGGTTTTCTTTTTCGCAGGCGCCTTTTTAGGAGCAGCTTTTTTTGCAGGTGCTTTTGCCACCTTGGCAGCTAGCAGCTCTAGCGCCGTCTCAAGGGTAATATCTGCAATATCATGTGCCTTGCCCAAGGTAGCCCGCAGTTTATTGTGCTCGACATAGGGTCCAAACCTACCTTTCTTGACATGTACCTCGCCACCAGTTGGATGCTCGCCAAGAAGCCGTCCAGCCCTTTTGGCAGCTTCAGCCAGCAGGTCAACAGCACGATTTATACCAATTTCAAGAACATCATCTTCCGGAGGTAGGCTTGTAAATTTGTTCTGATACTTCAAATAAGGGCCAAACCGGCCAATACCAGCTTGGATCATATCGCCACTCTCTGGATGCGGCTCAATGTCACGCGGCAGCGATAACAGCCCCAAAGCGGTCTCAAGATCGAGGCTTGAAGCACTTGTGCCCTTTGGTAATGATGCACGCTTTGGTTTCTTTGTTTCAGGATCGCCGATCTGAACATACGGACCATAGGGGCCGTTGCGTAGATAAATAGGCACACCACTCACTGGATCTGAACCAAGCTCTTTATCGGTTAAAGGAGGCTCTCCATCGACATCCTCACTGCGGTTTGTCAGTTGGCGGGTAAATTTGCATTCAGGATAATTTGAGCATCCAACGAAGGCACCAAATTTTCCAAGTTTTAGCCCAAGTCGTCCATTGTCGCAATTCGGGCAAGAACGCTTTAATATACCACCCTCATCCGCCTCAAAGAAATGCGGCCCCAATTCCTCGTCAATTACATCAAGGACATTGGTGATGGTCAGATCTTTGGTGCTATCAATTGCAGCCTGGAAATCATCCCAGAAATGCGTCAGCAGCGCTTTCCAATTGAGTTTACCCGCTGAAACCTCGTCAAGTTGCGTTTCAAGCTGTGCGGTAAAGTCGTATTCGACATAACGCTCAAAGAAATTGCTAAGAAATGTTGATACAAGCCGACCTCTGTCTTGCGGGATAAACCGGCCCTTATCCTTCACAACATAATCACGGTTTTGCAGAACTTGAATTATCGATGCATATGTAGATGGCCGGCCGATACCCAATTCTTCCATGCGCTTTACAAGACTTGCATCAGTAAAACGCGGCGGTGGCTGCGTAAAATGTTGCTCGGGGGTAACAGTGTGCGTATCTAGTTGGTCATCTTTTATCATATTTGGCAGCAACGCGGTGGTATCATCACCGTCGCCAGGGCCCTTTGGGTTGTTGCCATTATCTTGTGCGGCGTCTTTGCTTTCGCGGTAAACCAATAGAAACCCGTCAAACACCATAATCTGTCCGCTAGCCCGTAAAGTCACGCTGCCAGCCGTATCACCAATGTCGATGCCGGTTTGGTCCAACTCGGCAGATTGCATTTGGCTGGCAATGGTGCGTTTCCAGACCAGTTCATACAACCGCGATTGATCGTGATCTAGAAATGCACGCATATCATTTGGGTGGCGGGTAATTTCGGTGGGCCGGATGGCCTCATGAGCTTCTTGAGCATTGGCTGCCTTTGTTTTGTAGACCCGCGGCTTTTCTGGCAAATAGCGTTTCCCAAATTGTTGCTCAATATTCTGCCGGATCGAGTTAATAGCCTCTCCACTTATTTGTACACCGTCGGTTCGCATGTAGGTGATTAAACCTGTGGTTTCACTGCCGATATTAATACCCTCGTAGAGCTTTTGAGCAATTTGCATTGTTCGGCTTGCCGAAAATCCAAGTTTTCGTGATGCTTCTTGCTGCAGGGTTGATGTTGTGAAAGGTGGTTGGGGGTTGCGGCGCACGCGCTTTGTCTCGACTGATTGAACAGCGAGGCTTGCAGCAGAAATTACTGCAACGGCTGAATTTGCCTCTGTTTCGGTTTTAATATCCAGTTTGCCAAGCTTGTTGCAATCAAGATGGGTCAATCTGGCTTTAAACTGCTCGCCTGCTAAAAGCCCAAGAGTGGCCTCTATGCTCCAGTATTCCTCAGAAATAAAAGTTTCAATTTCAGCTTCGCGTTCACATATCAGCCGCAGGGCAACCGATTGAACTCGACCTGCCGACCTTGAGCCAGGCAGCTTGCGCCATAGTACTGGTGAGATTGAGAAGCCAACAAGATAATCAAGGGCGCGGCGTGCCCGGTATGCATCAATCAGTTCCGTATCCAACTGGCGCGGATTATCAATCGCTGCGAGGATTGCTGTTTTTGTTACTTCATTAAAAACCACGCGCTCGACATCAATACCCTCTAATAGTTTGGTGTTTTTGAACTGCTCCAAGACATGCCAGCTAATTGCCTCACCCTCGCGATCGGGGTCAGTCGCAAGGATCAGTTTCTCAGCGCCTTTGAGGGCTGAGGTGATGTCTTTTAGGTGCTTTTCTGATCCTGATGAGATTTGCCATTTCATTTCAAAGCCAGCATCTGGCAAAACAGATCCGTCTTTGCTTGGCAGATCGCAAACATGACCATAAGAGGCTAGCACTTTATATCCATCACCGAGGTAACGGTTAATGGTTTTGGCCTTAGCTGGAGATTCGACAACGACGACTTTCATCACTTGTCCCTACTAAATTGTGAAACGCCTCCGATAAAGGCAAAAATAGCTTTTGTCAAAATTTCTAATGTTTTTTTTTTAATTAGGTTGGTTTTTATCGATTGTGGATAACCCACACCAAAAATAAATCTGGGATTTTAGATATGGAGGGTGTTGATATCAGTATCTATAGCAACTTTGGGCATACCCTTGACAAGGTTAGAGAAGAAAAACGCACCAGCCACGTATTGACCGTTAGACCCAAATACCGATAAATCTCACAATGAGCTGTAAATATGTGCCTACAGGATAGAGGGCGTTGGAACATAATGATGCGCATTATCATTTTACTTATCTCTGTTGGTATTTTGTTAGCATCCATCTGCCAAAGTGAAAGGTAGTATTTTTATAAAGTGCTAACTATCAAAATATGGATCTTTTATAAGTCTTTATTGCCTATTTTTGTTTCTTTGCCGAGTAAGAGTCTGCCAATATTTGCGTGGTGGCGGCTCCAGACCAGGACGCCCAAGGACAGGATAGCAACTTGCGTCATGATATCATCAAGCACGAGGAATCCCGCTCCAACACATGCCAACATTGATAGCAGGGCTGACAGTGACGAGTAGCGTGAAATAAGTGCAGTGATTAGCCACACAGAAACAAAAAGACCACCTATGTGAATATTAAGCGCGGCAAGCGCGGCAAGGCTGGTGGCAACACCCTTGCCGCCATTAAACTTCAACCATACCGGGAAGCAATGGCCCAGAACCACCAGAACAGCGGCAAGCGCGGGTAAGGCAGTGCTGGTGAGATGGGTGGCTAATAGAACTGCAGTGGCGCCCTTTCCAGCGTCGAAAATGAGGGTTGCAATGGCCAATTTCTTATTGCCTGTTCGCAGCACATTAGTTGCACCAATATTTCCACTGCCAAACTGCCTAATATCTCCAGCACCAGCTAATCTTGTCAAAATTAAACCGAATGGAATGCTGCCAAGCCCATACGCAAAACAAGTGACCAGTAAAAAGGACCCAAAATCATCAAACATAACCATTGTCGTTCCTGATGAATGATTCAAAAAAGATCAATCGCGTGTATACACAGCCAAGCCATTAACATAGGTTGCATCAACAAGCCCTTGAACTGGATGTGATTCAAAAGGGGTTATCCGCGAGTCCGAGATGAAATTGGCACCGGTAATGATCCAGCTGCTATGAGGACGGAATAAAATAAAATCAGCGGCACCGCCGGGGCTTAATGTGCCACCTTCAATGTCAAGGATTGACGCCGGGGCCATGCTCAATGCTTCAATCATGCGGGTCATGCTAATTTGCCGCTGATGGACAAGTGTCAAGCAAAGTGCGAGCAATGTATCAACTGCCGATGCGCCCGGTTGCGCTGGTCCAAAGGGCTGCATTTTCGCATCACGATCAACCGGCATATGGTCTGATGAGATGGCATCAATCGTTCCATCGGCAAGCCCTTCGATTACTGCTTTACGGTCATCTTCGCTTCGCAGCGGCGGTGATAACTTGAAGGCTGTTTTGTATGTGCTAACGGCCAGTTCATTCAACAAAAAATAGGGTGGCGATGTATCGGCTGTCACGGCCAGCCCCTCAATCTTGGCTTTTCGAACCGCATCAATGCCAGCGCGGGTCGAGATATGAGCGACATGATAGCGTGCCTTCGTTCTCCGTAATAGGTGTAGATCACGGTCAATGATTATCACCTCGGCCTCGCTTGGGCTGCCAATGAGACCAAGGCGTGTAGATGTCTCACCTTCATTCATTTCACCTTCGCGGGTCAGCGCATGGTCTTCGCAATGCTGGATAAATGGCTTGTCCAGCATGTTGCAATAGGCAAGCAGACGACGCATTACAAGGCTGTCATGGATTGATGATGTGCAATTGGTAAAGCCAACTGCACCTGCTTCTGCCATCAGGCCCAATTCTGCCATTTCATTGCCATTTAACGCCTTCGTGGCGGCCCCATAGGCATAGAGACGTGGCCCGCAAATGCGCGAGGCACGAAGACATAACGAGTCAATTGTGCTGGCCTCATCAATCACTGGGTTCGTGTTTGGTAAGCAGGCCAGTGCGGTGATGCCGCCTGTCGCTGCGGCGGCAAGTAATGTTGTTAGGTTCTCAAGATGTTCGGAACCCGGGTCTGCGGATTGGACACGCATATCAATAATGCCCGGGGCTAACATTGTCTTTTTACAATCAATGACCTCTTCAATTTTGTTGTCTTTAGGCGGGGTGCCAAGGTTGATCGCAGTGATCACGCCACCTGCGATATCCATATATCCGATGCCATCGATCGATTGCGATGGGTCAAATAGATGCGCATTGAAGAAGCGGGTCGCGGTCATTGTGATCTCGCAATCAAAGCCTCAAGGCATGCCATGCGGGCGGCAACTCCCATTTCCACTTGCGTACGTATTAGGCTCTTCTCGACATCATCAGCTGTACTGCTGTCAATCTCGACGCCACGATTCATGGGGCCAGGATGCATTACCAATGCGTCGGGTGCTGCACGCATTAATTTGCCACTATCAAGGCCAAACAGATTAAAATATTCACGTTGCGATGGAGTCTCCGTACCTGCCATGCGTTCGGTTTGAAGGCGCAGCATCATTACGATGTCGCAGCCCTCGATGCCAGCTTCAAAATCGGTAAACACGGAAACACCCATATTACCAATATCGGCAGGCAGCAGCGTTACCGGACAGACGAGCCTCAATTCCGCACCAAGCGTGCCAAGAAGGTGGATATTGGACCGTGCAACACGGCTGTTGGCAATGTCGCCACAAATAGCAATCTTTAACCCCTCAATCCGGCCAATCCGGCGCCGAATGGTCAAAGCGTCAAGAAGAGCTTGTGTTGGATGTTCATGGCGGCCGTCGCCGGCATTAATTACGGCTGCATCAACATATTGGCTTAGCAACAATGCAGCACCTGAGCAATTATGCCGAACCACTAGAATGTCAGGGTGCATCGCATTCAGTGTTGTAGCGGTATCAAGCAGAGTTTCCCCCTTTTTGACCGATGAGCCAGCAACAGAAATATTAAGAACTGACCCACCAAGCCGTTTTGCCGCAAGTTCAAAAGAAACGCGCGTGCGGGTCGAACTCTCATAAAACAGGTTGATGACGGTTTTGCCGTGAAGCGCATCACTAATGCTGTCATGTGGGTTATCGGCAAACATGTGCCCACGATCCAGAAGGTCACGAATCTCAATGGGGGACATGCCTTCCATGCCAAGGATATGCCGACTGGCTAGTGCAACCGGTCCGCTGCCACCGATCAATTGATTACCTGTAAAACCGTGCCTAATCATGTGATCAGTCTATTACCGTAACTGGTGCCGCTGGTCTAGCGTTAAATAGACTGGTTTGCTGTCGCGGTCACGACAGTAATAGTTATCAATCGGGTGGGTTGTCGCTTCGGGTGCTACGTGCTTGTTTATCATTCACTACATCCAGTGCCGATTGCAAAATCCAGCAGGCGGCGAGCGCATCACGGCGCGCAGCACGTTTAGCGCGTGTTAGATCTGCGGCCACCATTGCGCCTTCGACAGCTCTAGTGGACATCCTCTCATCTTGAAAGGCAATCGGTATATCCCGGAACTTAAGAAACGCATGAGCGAAATCACGAACCGAGTCACAGCGCGGACCAGCACTACCATCCATGTTGACCGGCCAGCCAAGCACCAGCCCACCAATCGACTCGGCATCAATTATCTCCAGCAAGGTAGTTGCATCGACCGTGAATCTGGTGCGATGGAGAATTCTTAAGGGGGAGGCTATTTTCAGCCCAAGATCAGACAGGGCGAGGCCTATGGTTTTCTTGCCAATGTCAAGTCCAAGTAGCCGTTGACCACTGGAAATCATCATGATTATATCGTTTGTCTTGCAGATAGTCATGTCGAGTGATAAGTCACCATTTGGATATTTTGTTCCAACAGCAAAAAGCACAATGATATGTCCGTTGACAAGACCACAGTGGCAAAAATTGCCCGTTTAGCAAAAATTAATGTTCCAGATGATCGTTTGGAACCGCTTGCCAAAGAATTAAATGGTATTCTTAGCTGGATTGCCGAACTTGACGAAGTAAAAACTGATCATGTCGAGCCACTTGCAAGTGTTACGGGCCATGCCCTGCCACTGCGAGATGATGTAGTGAGTGATGGTAACCGTCTTGACGATATCCTCTCCAATGTCCCAGAAGGCGCCAGCGGTTTTTTTGTTGTGCCAAAGGTTGTTGAATAATGTCTGATTTGCTTGATTTGAATGCGGTTGAGGCACGCAGGGCGCTTGATGAAAAATCCATTTCGGCGGTTGAACTGGCCAAGACCTATTTGGCTGCAGCTGAAGAAACATCCGGTCTAAATAATTATGTCGAACTGACGGCTGATCACGCTTTGGCTATGGCCGCCGAGTCTGATAAACGAATTGCAGAAGGCACAGCCGGTTTATTGGAGGGCTTGCCCATAGGCGTGAAAGATCTGTTTTGTACTAAAGAGGTTAATAGTACTGCATGTTCGAGAATCCTGAAAGGGTTCAAGCCACCCTACGAAAGTACCGTGACGTCTAATTTGTGGGCTGCAGGCGGAGTGATGCTTGGCAAGCTCAATTGTGACGAATTTGCGATGGGTTCAGCAAACGAAACAAGTGCTTATGGCCCGGCAATAAGCCCTTGGAAGGGCATAGATAACGTTGATTTGGTACCCGGTGGGTCATCTGGTGGTTCGGCATCTGCGGTGGCAGCACGCTCTGCGCTGATGGCAACTGGAACTGATACTGGTGGATCAATCCGCCAGCCAGCAGCATTTTGCGGTGTGGTTGGCCTGAAGCCCACCTATGGCCGTTGTTCACGCTGGGGTATTGTTGCCTTTGCATCGTCACTTGATCAGGCTGGGCCGTTTACGCGGACAGTAGCTGATAATGCGCTGATGATGACCGCGATGGCCAGCCATGACTTGAAGGACTCAACCTCAACTCAAACCCCCTTGCAAGATTTAATTGGAGCAATTGGAGATGGAGTAAAGGGCATGAAAATTGGGGTGCCCCGCGAATATGTCATGGATGGTATGGATGGCGAGGTGGTCAAGTTATGGGAGCAGGGACAGGTATGGCTGCGTGATGCAGGAGCCGAGCTTGTTGACGTGTCATTGCCGCATACCAAATATGCACTACCTGCATATTACATCATTGCCCCTGCCGAAGCGTCATCCAATCTTGCCCGCTATGATGGTGTGCGTTTCGGCATGCGGGTTGAGGCGGATACCCTTGATGGAATGTATGAAGCGACACGGGCTGCTGGATTTGGTGAGGAAGTCCAGCGTCGGATCATGATTGGTACCTATGTTCTTTCGGCTGGCTATTATGATGCCTATTACCTGAAAGCACAAAAAGTACGTCGCCTTATTAAGGACGATTTTGACACTGCATTCCAGTCGGTTGATGCAATGTTGACGCCGGCAACACCATCGGCTGCCTTTCCAGTTGGCCGCAAGATTGACGATCCGGTAACAAATTACCTGAATGACGTTTTTACCGTACCGGCAAACCTAGCTGGATTGCCCGGTATTTCGGTGCCCGGCGGTTTGACAAGCGATGGCTTGCCGTTGGGCTTGCAGGTTGTTGGCCGTGCATTTGATGAGGCAAGCATTTACCGGGTTGCCGCCGTTCTCGAAGATGCGGCAGGGTTTACACAGACGCCAGCCCGTATGGCATTTGGAGGCTCAGCATGAATGATCTTGTGGCAGGAAAGACAGGCGACTGGGAAGTAGTAATTGGCCTTGAGGTTCATGCGCAAGTAACAAGCAATGCAAAACTGTTTTCTGGTGCATCGGCAAGTTTTGGCGCTGCACCGAATGAAAATGTTTCACTTGTGGATGCGGCAATGCCCGGCATGTTGCCGGTCATTAACCGTGAATGTGTGTATCAGGCAATTCGCACTGGCCTCGGCTTGAAAGCCCAAATAAATTTGAAAAGTGTTTTTGATCGCAAAAATTATTTCTACGCTGATTTGCCGCAAGGTTATCAGATCAGCCAGTTCAAAGACCCTATTGTTGGTGAAGGATCATTGCGGATTGTGATGTCGGATGGCAGTGCACGCGATATTGGCATTGAACGGCTGCACCTTGAACAGGACGCTGGTAAATCCATGCACGATCAGCATCCGAGCAAAAGTTACATTGACCTAAACCGTACAGGGGTTGCCCTGATGGAGATTGTCTCGCGCCCTGATATTAGGTCATCGGCTGAGGCGGCTGCTTACGTGCGAAAATTACGCTCAATTTTGCGCTATCTAGGAACTTGTGACGGAAATATGGAAGAAGGATCGCTTCGGGCTGATGTGAATGTATCTGTGCGGAGACCCGGCTCGCCGCTTGGCACCCGAACTGAGACCAAGAATCTGAATTCATTGCGTTTTATCCAGATGGCGATTGATCATGAAGTGGCGCGCCAGATCGAAATCATTGAGGATGGCGGCGAAATTGATCAGGAAACCAGATTATTCGACACTAGCACGGGTACAACACGAACTATGCGCAGCAAGGAAGATGCGCATGATTACCGATATTTTCCCGACCCTGATTTGTTGCCAATGGTTGTAACGCAGGATGAAGTTGACACGCTTGCCGCTGGTTTGCCTGAACTGCCGGACGCCATTCGTGATCGGCTTATTGGTGATTATGGTCTATCTCCCTATGACGCGTCGGTCATTACCGAAGAACGCGAGACGGCATTGTATTACGAGGCGGCCAGTGCAGGTCGTGATCGTAAGTTGGTGGCGAATTGGATGACAGTGGAATTATTTGGCGCGTTGAATAAAGCAGGAAAATCGCTTGCCAATTGTCCAGTGTCCCCAGACATGCTTGGTGGGCTTGTTGAACTGATTAGCGATAGCACAATTTCTGGCCGTATTGCCAAGGATGTATTTGCCATCATGTTTGAAACCGGGAAAACTGCGCCAGCAATCGTCGTAGAAAAAGGCCTCAAACAAGTATCGGATAGTGATGCCATTGAAGGTCTGATCGATAAGGTGCTCGCCGCCAATTTGGACAAGGTTGAGGAGTTTCGGGGTGGTAAGGACAAGCTGTTTGGCTTTTTTGTCGGCCAGGTGATGAAGCAATCTGGCGGGCAGGCAAATCCGAGCATGGTCAACCAAATCCTGCGAAGCAAACTCGACGGCTAGTCAAAAGGGGCCCGGCGGGAGGCTTGGGTTGGAGGCGTATCAGGCACATCCCAATGGGGCTTGAGCTGATAAAGCGAGCACAAATATGCCAAAAACATGTCAATTTTTCTAATGGAATCGCGGCTGGGAACGGTCATGGCATAGTTGGGATGGTTTTGGTATTTGACAGTAAGTACAATCAAAGCTAGGAAGAAGATAGCATACGCCGTGTACACTAAAACATGAGCTCTTATGATAATTTTGTGCAGGATCTCATGTCCCCGGCGGAGGGGTGGCCGAGTGGCTGAAGGCGGCGGTTTGCTAAATCGTTAAAGGAAGAAATTCCTTTCGGGGGTTCGAATCCCTTCCCCTCCGCCATTTTTATTAAAGGAATACAATAAGTTACAAGGCATTGCACCAGATTTGCACCACACGCTGAAAAAACAGGGTCAATTGGCTTACTTTTTCACGTTCAGTATTAAAGGCTTTCACTTTTTTGTTTTAAGCTCTGGATTGGATGAAGGAGTAAACGGCTACACAAAACAAAATAAGTATCGAAACAGTCAGGACAGCTCTAAATAATTTGAGTAAGGCTTTGCCGAAAGAAACGGCAAACGATTCCTTCTCAACTTTTTCGGTTTCCTCAATATTTAGTAATTGAATCGCACGCAGCTGCTCATCTTCAATAATCGAGTTCATTGCTATCTCATCTTTCAGCGCCTCGACTCTCAACTTTATATATAAAGCTTTTGCTTTTTTTTCCTCACCCTCAGTCTTAGTTAGTGCTTGACCCCAAGTGCCTTCTTTTCGTTCATCACTGTTGATTTCGTGCATTACATATTCAAAAAGCTTTGTTTCTAGCATCCTTTTAGCAACTGCATTTTTGTCATTTCGTCTGAACAATCCCATGGGGGCACATCCTTTGCTCGGTAAACACAAGGAATGCCTACAGAACAATGAGTTATCCAAGTGTATCTCTAAGGAGTTGGTGCGGCCGAGATGAAGTTCTACGCTTCAATACTGCACCAGTCTCACTGCTAAATAAGCAATAGCTCCACTTTAGGATACTGTGAGTCACTGTCAACAGGCACATTTGGTATACTCTGTGTACACCAAGGTTTCATGTACTCTTAAAGAACTCTCTGAGAACACTGATACTCAGCACCCCTTAAGGAACTCCTATAGGTCTCTAGAGAGTCTCTGGTGTGTCTGATGGTGGGGGTGTGGAACTCACTTGGGGTACCCTGTGGAGAGGGGTGGTTTGCACATTTGATTGGTTCATCTAACCTGATGGTCATATATTTAAATTGAACACAAAAAGATGGGATAAAATATGGCTTCGCTTTGTAGTTTTCTTACTGGACATGAAACCAACAGCAGTGGTTGGCTCCTATCTCATGTTTGGAAATTCAACGATACGCAGATAGAAAACACCCACACATTTATTCAATGGGTGTTTCCAACGAACGAGGCGAGCAGAGCTATGCCTGGGTCGCCATTGCTCGATGAAGAGGAAATTGCAGAAATACAAAATAGTGAGCAAGCAAAACAAAATTTAAGTAAATCTGCTGATTGGTATTTTAATTTTCTCAGAAGAAATAGCTTTTGGCGAAAACCTCACGACCATAATCATCTCCGTATTACTCGCGTGATAAAATCATTGCGTCTTTTATGTGGAGATGATGAGGCTGATTACTTTAAAGAACAATTCTGGCAATTGCTTGGAACTGACATTTCTCAAATTCCGTCAAAGACAATTGAATATTGGGAGGATGCCTAATATGCATCTTGCAGAATGATATTGGCTAAAATATCACCCGGCTGCACCTCCTCTTTCTCATCACGACTTATGTGGCATCCAATCGGCAAGCTATAGGTGGCCGGGCTACCATCAGAGAGCACTTTAACTTGACCATCGGTTGAGAGAATTTTGATATGTGGTTTTAGTGAATTTGATTGGTTATCACTAAGAACTGTCCTCGAGGTTATGCCCGTAGCATCGCAATATTTGGTCTCTAGAGTTTGCCCCTCAATTAAGTCGAAATATGCCACAAAACCACTGGTTTCAGCGATGATTTTTTGAAAATATGGGTCGAAGCTAGCAAGTTTCTGACCTTTTGCTACACTGTCTCCATCTTGAAATAATAATTCATCCCCATACATCAACCGATGATGCTCCAGAATTTCATAGTCTGCGTCTACAATCATGATTTGTGCAACGTGGTTACTCAATATTTTTACATCATCACTTCGTTCAAAAACATCAACATTGAATGTTTCGATTTTCCCATTACTCAAAGCTTCAATATGCCTAGATGGATTTAATCTAAGCTGCCATTTTCGGTATTTTTCTGAAATGTATCTCTGCTCACTATCTGGCACACCAGCCATTTTTGCAGTCCATCTATCAGAATCTATTTCTACCCAGTCGCACTCACCATAGGCCAGCCAAACTTCAGGCCCCGTCATTATAATGCAGTAGTCTTTCCAGATTTGCTTTCCCTGTGGGTCTTCATGTATTCCGACCATTCCGTATGATTTTAATTCTTCTTCTATGTCACTATCATCACCCATAGAACCGGTTCTATATAAGTGGTCATCATACCAAAATTGGTGGTTTTTCTTCCATTCCTCCCAACCACCAGGATATTTTTTTTCAATTGCGTCTCTTCTTACAATTACATTTGAAAATTCAAGCATTACACTCATGGAAAATCCTTCTAAAAGGCAGAGGGGGTCTGTGGCTACCGCGACGTTGACCTATTGTCATTATAAAGTTTCTGCCTGAAACAAATAACAATAACAGGCCAATGAATGTTACTAAATCTAAACTCCACTCCATCCCTTATTTCTTCACTTTTGTACCAATCTTCGGACATCTGACTCACCAAAATCATGACTTCTAAATTGTTCTTTTTATTGAAGCTATCAGGAGATGTGTCGGTTGAGTAGGGGGAGTATGTTCTATATTATTTTGAACAACGGGTTTGTGACCGTATTTTGTCCGTGGTGCAAAGCTGACACATCCTGACACACTGTGACACAACGTGACACAAGTTCTGGTGCAACTCTCTTGCAACCAATTGTATTAATTAATAAATTTCGGCATCCCCTCCGCCATTTCTTTTCATTCCCAAAAGTTGTCTATTTTCCAATGCTCTTGAAAATATTGTGGTCGCTGAGGCAGTTCCCGTGCCAAGGTTAAAACCGCTGTGCTTTGATTGGTGGCGCTTCTTCCAAATGCAAGATCACCTGCCTAACATCCAATGAATTTATTTTTTCCGTCGAATTTGGTTAGTGCATCCCTATCAGTGGTAAAATTTTTTTAAATGGTTTGTTAATCATGTTTCCTGCCGCCATCTTTTGAGGTTTTTTTGCGAAGTGTTTAGAAGTTTTAGCCAAGTATGCATCTTACGCTCATTTGGTGCATATTTGCATTTAATTATAAAAGTTATTAAAAAAACACTGGGAACCGGTCGTTATATACACTTGAATACAGCGCCTTCTTGCTGTTAGGAGATATGACTCGGTGCTAGCCAGGCTCGCCATTTTATGTGTGTTGCAGCTGTTTGCGCATTTGTTCAATGCAAATGCGGCAAATGCGAGCTGCTATTCTGCTGACTCGAACACTATTGGCACTGCCAGCCCTTGTTTGGGCATGCTGATCGTCGATCAGACGATGTTAAATACCGCCGTTGCAAACGGTAGTTATGCGATAACTGGACCTGACTCAAACAGTTACACATTTGGGAATTCTGCTCGAAATATCTTCACTGGACAAATGACCAGTATGTATGGCTTGTTTCGTGACAAAGCATCATTCAATGAAGACATTGGTTACTGGGATGTGAGCAATGTTACAGATATGACGAATATGTTTCGTGGCGCGTCATCTTTCAACAAGAACATCGGTTCTTGGGATGTGGGTAAGGTTGAGTATCTTGACTCAACGTTCCAGGGAGCAACGGCATTCAATCAAAATTTGAATTCATGGAACGTCTCAAATGTAACCAATTTGGGAAGCACTTTTAAATCAGCAACATCTTTTAATGGTGATATAAGTTCTTGGAACACAAGCAAGGTTGATTATACTTGGTATACGTTCCAAGGAGCCACATCCTTCAATCAAAACATTTCTTATTGGAACGTGGCTAATGTCTCAAACATGATTTACATGTTTGATGGCGCGACAGCTTTTAATCAGGACTTAACTGGCTGGGATGTCAGTCGATTTGCATCTCAACCATCCGGCTTTTCCAACAATGCAAGCGCATGGGCGCTGAACAAAAGACCATTGTGGGGCATACCGCAACTGTCCTCGACTGCACCAGCCGATGGAGCTACAGGTGTTGCCGCAGACGCGAACATAACCTTAACCTTTGGCAAAAATATTCAAGCTGGTAGCGGGTTTATCAAGCTTTACAAATCTGACAACACTCTTGTGCAGTCCTTTAATATCGCTAGCGCGGCAACCTTCTTGGGTAATGCGGTAAGGGTGAATCCATCGTCGAACCTTGACTCTCTTCAAAGTTACTATGTGAAGGTTGATGCAACTGCGATTGACGATACAGGTGGTAATTCCTTTCCGGGGATAAACGACACTACAACATTAAATTTCACTGTTGCTGACGTTGCGGCACCGACGCTCTCATCAAGCTCACCTGCAGACAATGCTACAGGCGTTGCGGTTAGCGCAAACATTGTCCTTACCTTCAACGAGAATGTAGTTGCGGGCAGCGGTAATATAACCCTTAAAAAATCATCTGATAATAGCACTGTCCAAGCGATGCCAGTTGATGGTGGAAACGTAACTATATCTGGAAATACTGTAACAATAAATCCAACTGCGAACCTTGATTCGTCTCTTGGATATTATCTTCAGATTGCCGCAACAGCTTTAGATGACGCAAGTGGTAACTCATACGCGGGTATAAATGATGCTACGACGCTTAACTTCACTGCGGCCGATATAATTGCGCCAGCACTGTCATCAAGTTCTCCAGCAGACAATGCAACGGGGATTGGTTCGGCTGCAAATATTACTCTAACTTTTGATGAAAACGTCAAAGTGGGAACAGGAAACATAACATTATTTAAAGCTGACAACTCGCAAGTTGAAGTATTTAATGTCACGAGTGACGTAAGCGTTTCCGGCGCAGTTGTAACGATAAACCCTACCATTGATTTCCTATCTAATGGTGGCTACTACCTTCATGTTGCTGCGACTGCAATAGATGATTTGAGTGACAACTCCTACGCTGGTATCTCTGACGCAACAACACTGAATTTTACCGCTGCCGCTGATAACGTTTTACCCACGCTTGTATCGAGTTCGCCGGCTGACAATGCAACCGGTGTAGCAGCTGGCGCAAACATTGTGCTCACGTTTAATGAGAACGTTGTGGCTGGCAGTGGCAATATTACGCTAAAAAAATCTTCTGATAATAGCACGGTTCAGGCGATGCCAGTTGGTGGTGGAAATGTTTCCATATCTGGAAACACAGTGACGATTAACCCAAGTGCTGACCTTCAGTCTTCGGAAGGATATTACCTAGATATAGCAGCGTCAGCGCTTGATGATGCAAGCGGCAATTCATATGGTGGCATCAACAATAGTGCTACATTAAATTTCACAGCCGCAGATGTTGCGGGACCAACGCTTTCATCAAGTTCGCCAGCTGACAATGCGACAGGTGTGGCAGCTGGTGCAAACATCGTGCTCACGTTTAATGAGAATGTTGTGGCGGGTAGTGGTAATATCACGCTCAAAAAATCTTCTGATAATAGCACCGTCCAAGCAATGCCAGTAGGTGGCGCAAACGTCTCTATTTCAGGTGCTGTCGTCACAATTAATCCAACCGCAAACCTAGACTCTTCTGAAGCATATTATGTTCAGATTGCAGCAACTGCGTTTGATGATGCTAGTGGCAACTCTTACGCAGGCATAAGCGATACGACGTCACTCAGTTTCACGGCGGCCGATACAGTTGGGCCAACAATGGTGATTACATCAACCACCTCTGGAGTTAGCAGTGGGGCGGCAACGAATGATTCCACTATCAACCTCACATTTACTGCAAATGAAGCGGCAACGGGATTTGTTGTAGGTGACATCACCGTAGCCGGAGGCTCTTTGAGTAGCTTTGCGACTGTGTCATCAACAGTCTATACAGCAACGTTTACACCGTCTGGAGCAGGTGCAAAGACTATTGATGTTGCTGCAAATAAATTTACAGATGCAGCTGGCAATAACAACAGCGCTGCAACACAGTTTACATGGAACTATGATAATGTGGCGCCGACAATGGCTATTACGTCGACAACTTCTGGTGTTAGCAGCGGTTCGACAACTAATGATTCTACTATCAATCTGACATTTACCGCCAGTGAGGCAGCAACAGGATTTGCCGTAGGTGATATCACTGTAAACGGAGGCTCTTTGAGCAGCTTTACAGCGGTTTCATCAACAGTCTATACGGCAACATTTACCCCATCCTCTGCTGGTGCCACGACGATTGATGTTGCCGGCAATAAATTTACAGATGCAGCTGGTAATAATAACAGCGCTGCAACTCAATTCACCTGGACATATGATAATGTAAATCCGACGTTAGCATCGAGTTCGCCAGCGGATAACGCCACGGGTGTCGCTGTGGACGCGAACATTGTACTTACATTTAGCGAGAATGTTGCAAAGGGCAGCGGCAACATAACGCTTTACAAAACTGACTCTACTTTAGTCCAAACGATTGACGTAAACTCCGGTTTGGTAACGGTGTCAGGCACGGGCGTTACAATTAATCCGACTGCAAACTTGGACTCTGCCCAGGGATACTACCTGCATATTGCGGCAACAGCATTCGATGATGCTGTGGGCAATTCTTATGCTGGCATTAGTAATTCCTCAACATTGAATTTCATTTCCGTTGACACAGTTAATCCAACTTTATTGTCTACGTCACCAGCTGACAATGCGACCGGTGTGGCGGTAGGAGCAAATATTGTATTTACATTCAGTGAAGCTGTTAAGGCTGGCTCTGGTGACTTTAAGTTGTATAGGAGCGACAACACGCTCCTCGAGGATTTAGACGTTACATCAGGCGCTGTCACATTTTCAGGAGCCACAGTAACTGTAAATCCAGCGGCTGATTTAAGTTCCCTCACAGGTTATTATATGAAAGTTGAGGCGACCGCAGTTGATGATTTGACCGGAAATTCCTACGCTGGCATCAATGACACAACGTCACTTAACTTTACTGCAGCGGATGTTGCTGCCCCTACATTATCATCAAGCTCGCCGGCTGATAATGCTACTGGAGTGGCAGTCGGTGCAAACATCACTTTGACGTTCAATGAGAATGTGGCAGCTGGTAGTGGTAATATCACACTTAAGAAATCATCCGATAACAGTACGGTACAGACGATGGCTGTCGGTGGCGGAAATATTAGCATATCCGGTGCCGTTGTAACGATTAACCCAACGGCTAACTTGGACTCCTCGCAGGGTTACTATGTGCAGGTTGACGCAACAGCGATCGATGATACGAGTGGCAACTCTTTTGCTGGTATAAATGATACGACCACCTTGAATTTTACCGCTGCTGATGTAGTCGCACCAATACTATCATCAACCTCCCCAACTGATAATGCGACTGGAGTTGCTGCTGGGGCAAACATTGTTCTGACATTTAATGAAAATGTTGCAGCTGGCAGTGGTAATATTACACTGAAAAAGTCATCAGATAATAGCACTGTACAAGCAATGGCAGTGGGTGGAGCAAATGTCAGCATATCTGGCGCCGTTGTAACAATTAACCCAACAGCTAACTTAGCTTCCTCCCAGGGCTATTATGTGCAAGTTGATGCGACAGCAATCGATGATACGAGTGGCAACTCTTTTGCGGGAGTCAGTGATACCACCACTTTGAGTTTTACTGCGGCTGACAGCGCTGGGCCGGCGATAGCATCGAGCTCGCCGGCGGATAATGCGACGGGCGTAGCTGTAGATGCAAACATTGTTCTTACATTTGATGAGAACGTTGTGGTTGGTAGTGGTAACATCACGCTCAAGAAATCATCAGATGATAGTACTGTTCAAACGATGCCCGTGGGCGGTGGAAATGTCAGTGTATCTGGCGCGGTTGTGACGATTAATCCATCAGCAAATTTAGACTCTTCGCAAGGCTATTATATTCAGATCGCGGCAACAGCTTTTGATGATGCGAGTGGTAATTCCTACGCCGGCATTAGTGATAAAACTTCGTTGAGCTTCACCGCGGCAGATGTTTTGGGGCCAACGCTGTCATCAAGCTCACCCGCAGATAACGCTACAGGGGTTGCTGGAGGTGCAAACATAGTCTTAACCTTTAATGAGAATGTTGTCCTTGGCTCTGGAAATGTAAGTCTCTATAAAACCAATGGGACCTTGGTTGAGGCGATGAATGTCTCTTCATCAGCGGTGACTGCTTCGACTAATACCGTTACAATTAATCCAACTGCTAATCTAGTTACTCTAGAGGGCTATTATATCCTGATTGACGCCACTGCAATCGACGATGCGAGTGGCAATTCATACGCAGGAATTGGAAATTCTTCTGCCCTGAATTTTACTGCGGCGGACTTATCGCCTCCAACACTTACCTCAACCTCGCCAGCAGATAATGCAACCGGGGTCGCTTTAGATTCAAATATAACGCTTACCTTCAATGAAGCTGTAGTGGCCGGCAGTGGCAATTTGACATTGTTTAAATCAGACAATACTCAAGTCGAAGCTATAGCGGTTGGATCAGGGCAGGTAACCATTTCAGGAAATGCTGTTACAATCAATCCAACAGCAAATTTACAGTCTCTTCAGGATTATTATCTTAAGGTAGCGGCAACAGCTTTTGATGATGCGAGTGGTAATTCTTTTGCTGGAATTAACAACGCTACAACGATAAATTTCACAGCTGCAGATGCAACGAACCCTACGCTTTCATCGAGTGTGCCAGCGGACAACGCGACCGGTGTTGCTGTGGGCGCGAACATTGTTCTGACATTCAATGAGAATGTGGCAGCTGGCAGTGGTAATATTACACTTAAGAAATCTTCAGATAATACTACTGTTCAAGCAATGCCAGTGGGCGGCGGTAATGTTTCCATTTCAGGCACAACGGTAACGATTAATCCGACTGCAGACTTGGACTCTTCCCAGGGATATTATCTGCAGGTCGCAGCTACAGCGATTGATGATGCAAGTGGTAACTCCTACGCTGGCATCAATGACGCAACCACACTTAATTTTATCGCGGTCGATAATGTTAGTCCGACGCTTGCTTCTACCACGCCGGCTGATAACGCTACGGGTGTGGTCCCGAGCGCGAATGTTGTACTGACATTTAGTGAAAATGTTCAAGTTGGCTCGGGCAACATCACCATTTTCAAATCTGACAACACGCAAGTTGAGGCGATAGATGTGACTTCAGGGCAAGTAACAGTATCAGGTGCAGCAGTAACAGTTAACCCAAGCTCCAATCTAGACTCTTTTCAAGGGTATTATGTAAAAGTCGCGGCGACAGCAATTGATGATCTTAGCGGTAATAGCTATAGCGGCATCAACGATACGACAACATTCAATTTTACAACTGGTGATGGCCAAGCGCCAACGGTATTGATAACTGGACCGAGTGGCCTGACAGCGGTTAACGGCGCGTTCACTGCGACGGCAACATTCTCTGAAAATGTCACAGGTTTTGTAATCGGTGACATAACAGTTGCTAATGGCACGGCAAGCAATTTTAGTGGTAGTGGCAGCGTGTACACGTTTATGGTTACACCATCAGGTGGATCACCTGTTACTGTCTCTGTCGCTGGCAGTGTAGCTCAAGATGCGGCGGGTAATGCCAATGCAAGCTCCAATAATTACGCCATGGTTTATGATGCTGCGGCGCCAACAGTTGCCATAACTGGGCCATCAACAATCGCTACATCGCCATTCAACGCCACCATTACTTTTTCTGAGAATGTTGCAACACTGATACAAAGTGAAGTTAATGTTGCAAACGGAACAATTACAAACTTTAGCGGTAGTGGAGCAGTTTACACGGTCACCATCAATCCAACAGTCGGAGCAACCGTATCGGTTTCAGTTGCAGGCTCGGTAGCTCAAGACGCCGCGGGAAATCTCAACACAGCATCGAATAACTTTACTGTAGTTGATACCGATAAACCCACAATGGCAATTACATCGACTACGTCTGGTGTAACTAGTGGATCAACAACCAATGATTCGACTATCAACCTTACTTTTACTGCAAGTGAGGCTGCTACGGGCTTTGCTGCAAATGACATTACGGTGTCAGGTGGTTCGATCAGTAGCTTTACCGCAGTTTCATCAACAGTTTACACTGCGACCTTCACGCCTTCTGGTGCTGGTGCGACCACTGTTGACGTTGCCGCAAACAAATTTACGGAT
>CACEJY010000013.1 GCA_902559985.1 uncultured SAR116 cluster alpha proteobacterium
ATTGATGGTGATAAATTTCAAAGCTCATACTCAAAAATTGATTTTCCAAGGGTTCCTGTTCCATTTTATCGGGGAAACCCCTGGTTCCTGCCGATAATTGGCAGTTACTACCGGTATTTGGATCGTGTAGAACGTAAAGATGACGAGTAAAAACAAGGTTAATAATGCGTTTTAAAAACACCTATCCAGACGTCATAATTGTTGGCGCAGGTATAACGGGCTGTGCAACCGCACTTTTTCTGGCTGAGGCTGGCGCCAAAGTTGAAGTGATTGACAGTTATCACCCAGGAGCCATGGCTTCGGGATGGACACTTGCTGGAGTGAGGCAATCAGGTAGAGATCCAGCGGAAATGGAACTGGCCAAGAAAGCAGTAAAAATCTGGGAAACGCTCGATTTACATCTTGATACAATGACTGGATATCGGCAGACAGGAAATCTGCGCCTTGCTCGAACTGAGGATGAAACTTATGTCATTCGTAACCTCGTTAATTCTCAAGCCGCTAAAGGTTTGCCAATCGAATTACTTGATACTCGACAAGCTCAACAGATCGCGCCGGCGTTGAGTGATGAATTTTTACTGGCGTCGTGGTGCCCAACAGATGGGCACGCTGATCCTTTGAGAAGCGTTGAAGGATTTCAGAGAGCCGCGGAGCGACTGGGGGTAACGTTTAAAATTAACACCACTGTGACCGGAATAGAAACACATATGGCCAACGGTTGCCTTCGTTTTAATTCGATTGAGACAGCTAAAGGCTCGTTTGTAGCAGGAAATGCCTTGCTTGCCGCTGGTGTTCAGACAAATTTGCTGCTTGGGGGTTTAGGGGTCTGTATTCCGATGACAACACCACTTGTGTCCGCTTTTCAAACTGTTCCACTGACAAATTTGTTAGGCCCAGTGATTGGGGTGGCAAATGGAGATTTGGCAATACGACAGCAAATTGATGGACGGCTTCGTTTTACCGGAGGAGCCGAACACATTAATGCAAATCTTGACTTGTCAGGTGAGTATCCAGCCGTCCATCCCCCGGCTGCATCAATTTCTAGAGTTATCTCATCGGTCAGCTCAGTATTACCTTTTGTTTCACAAACTCCGATTTACCGTATCTGGGGAGGGCTCTTAGATTTAACTCCCGATGCACTTCCCATACTGGACGGTGTTCCAAGCGTGAACGGCCTTTATATTGCTGCAGGATTTTCGGGACACGGTTTTGGAATCGCTCCCGCTGTAGGAGAGGTCATGGCGAGCAAAATACTTGGTAAAAAAACCTCAATCTTGCTTGACGCGTTTTCTCTCGAACGTTTTGACAGCCAGTCTGATTCTTATCAAAAATCTACTCCGACTTTGCACGGATAGAAACAAGCAAGATAGCTTGTCCACCAATAATTCATCCTTTGCTCTATAAGATTAACTTTGATAGACGGATGCTTAGTTATCGGTCTAACGTTAACTGAGTCAGAAATTGGTGCGGCTGAGAAAAACGAATCTGCCACACAGAGGCGTCAATGCGTGCCTGAATTCAGCTCTATAAAAACTTGAGCAGATCAAAAAATATTTCTAACTATCAGACCGGTACCTGCAACCCTGCCTAAACCAAGTTCCTGGGTCCGAGAAAAGGAGTGTTTGCGGACTCAACGTTCGATGAATTATATCCATTAACCAAAAGGGGATTAACGATATATTCATGAAGGAGTTGTGTACTTCGACCCCGGATTCCCTTTGAAATCATCTTGAATTTAGTTTGTTAATGCGCGACAAGTTAGCGCGCTTTAGAGTATCGGCAGACAATAGCATTCACGGGCACAAAAAATATGACCAAATTTGCGGGTAACTTTGATCTGATCGTTATTGGTGCTGGTTCAGGCGGGGTTCGAGCTGGAAGGATTGCAGCAGGGCACGGCGCAACGGTGGCCGTGGTTGAAGGGGATCGCCCGGGTGGAACCTGCGTTATTCGCGGTTGTGTGCCCAAAAAGCTATTGATGTATGGATCGAGCTTTTCTGCTGATACCGAAGACGCGCGCGGCTTTGGATGGCAAATCGATGCGCTGTCGCATGATTGGTCAGCGCTAATTGCGGCAAAAGATGCAGAAATCATACGGCTTGAGGGAATTTATCGGTCCTTACTCAAAAACGCAGGGGCAACTTTGATTGAAGGCTGGGGTAGGTTAACTGGGCCAAACCAGGTTACTGTAAACAGCAAGGTTTATCGAGCGGGGAAAATCCTAATAGCCGTTGGAGGTACGCCGCAATATATTAATGTGCCAGGCATGGCTGAATACGCCATCAGCTCGAATGAGGCATTGGACCTTGTTGAATTTCCGAGAGAGATTGCAATTTATGGCAGCGGCTATATTGCGCTTGAATTTGCCGGTATTTTTAACGGGCTTGGAGCGCAAACCCATCTAATTTATCGAAGTGATTTGCCGCTTCGTGGCTTTGATGATGATGTTCGTGCGCATATGGCAGCGGCGTTAACAGATCGTGGAATCATTCTTCACCCCGAAACCACCATTGATCAGGTCACGGCTGAAAATAGCGGCAAGCAGGCACACCTTAGCGATGGCAGCAGTCTGGCGGTTGATCAGATCATGGCAGCCACAGGGCGCAGGCCGAATACCGCCAATCTTGGCCTTGATGATTTGGGGGTCAAGCTTGGCAAACAGGGCGAAATTATTGTTGATGATATGTCACAAACAAACCTGCCAAGCCTTTATGCCATTGGTGACGTCACAAATCGAATTAATCTGACACCCGTTGCGATTGCTGAGGGGCATGCTTTCGCCGACAGCGAATTTGGCAATTTTAAACGCCAAGTTGATCATGTGAATGTTGCCTCGGCAGTTTTTAGCCAGCCTCCAATTGCATCAGTTGGCCTATCGGAAGCGGCTGCAAAAAAGGCATATGGTGAAATAACGGTGTTTGAAAGCCAATTTCGCGCAATGAAAAACACCATCTCTGGCCGCGATGAAAAAACCTATATGAAGCTGATTGTGGATAAAACCACTGACTCTGTTGTTGGCGTTCATATGATGGGGCCAGATTGCGGGGAAATCATGCAAGGCATTGCGATTGCAGTTAAGATGGGAGCGACGAAGGCAGATTTTGATGCGACGATTGGCATTCACCCCACTGCGGCTGAAGAATTTGTTACCATGCGCAGTGCGAGAGTAGACACTTAGGTTCACATGTTTACTGTTGTTGTCCGGGTCGCAATAATACTTGAAAAAATGGCATAAATACGGAATATTACTACAAAAATCCGAAACTTCGGCTGTGCATGGGCATCGTTTTGTGTCGGTTATTTCAGTGTGAAAAGGACGATTAAAATGACTTGGCAACCAAATAGCTGGCGTAGCTTTCCTATTCGGCAGGTCCCTGAATACCCGGATCTTGATAGGCTAAACGCTGTTGAGAAAATCATTGCCACTCGCCCGCCATTAGTATTTGCTGGTGAGGCTCAGAGTTTACGTGATCGTCTGGGCGCTGTATCGCGTGGAGAAGCGTTTCTGCTGCAAGGTGGAGATTGCGCCGAGAGCTTTGCTGAATTTTCTGCTAATAATATCCGTGATAGCTTTAAAGTTATTTTGCAAATGGCTGTTGTCCTTACCTATGGTGCTTCGATGCCGGTGATTAAGGTTGGCCGACTTGCGGGTCAGTTTGCCAAGCCGCGATCTGCTCCTACGGAGATCGTTGATGGTATTGAACTGCCAAGCTATCGAGGGGACATGATCAATGGTCCGGCCTTTACCGAGGATGAACGCGTCCCTGATCCACGGCGGCTATTGCGGGTTTATGAGCAATCATCAGCAACTTTGAACTTGCTTCGGGCATTTGCTCAGGGGGGGCTTGCTGATCTAAACAAGGTGCATAGTTGGGTAGCAGATTTTTTGATTGGCACGCCGCAAACCCAGCGTTTTGATGCACTTGCTGAACGGATCGAAGAAAGCTTAAGTTTTATGAAGGCGTGTGGTATCACATCGGCAAATGCTAAGCCGCTTGCTGAAACTGAACTTTTTACAAGTCATGAGGCTCTTCTCCTTGGGTATGAGGAAGCTATGACACGGCGCGACACAATTACTGATGAACAGGGGTGGTATGATACGTCCGCTCATATGCTCTGGATTGGTGATCGCACACGCCAGCCAGATGGTGCACATGTTGAGTATATGCGTGGCATCTCCAACCCGATCGGTCTGAAATGCGGGCCGAGCCTTGAGCCGGATGAATTGTTACGGTTGATTGATGTGCTAAATCCGGATAATCAGGCTGGCCGTCTAACCCTCATTGTTCGCATGGGGGCTGATAAGGTGCGAAACGGATTACCACCTCTATTGCGCGCTGTGCAGTCTCATGGCTCCAATGTTGTATGGTGTTGTGATCCGATGCATGGCAACACAATCAAAGCCAGTAACGGTTATAAAACGCGTCGTGTTGATGATGTGATGTCAGAAGTTACTGGTTTTTTTGACGCGCATGATGAGGTTGGCACCTATCCGGGTGGTGTTCATTACGAAATGACTGGTCAGGACGTTACCGAATGTGTCGGCGGGGTTGTCGAAGTGACCGAAGAAAGCCTCGGTGATCGCTATCATACTCATTGTGATCCTCGTCTGAACGGCGCACAGGCACTGGAGCTTGCCTTCCTACTTGCTGATTTGTTAAAGCGACGGCGCGGCACACCGTCTTACGTGTCTGAAGCAAATTAATTTTCGAATGGCTTGTCTTTTTCGCTGCTGATGTTGAAAATTGAAAAGCTTAATCCACTCGTTAATAAGGTAGATTAATGGCAAAATTTGCGAGCAGCGGGCCGACCCCAGAAATTCAACCACGTTTGACCGATACTTATTTCAAGCATACCCGCAATGTTGTTATGGCAAATGGCGACTGTGAGGTAACTTATGCAGTGTTCATGCGGCGTCCGGTAACTTTTGCCGGAAGCCTTGCCATTGAGTGGATAACAGCAATGGCCAAGGCACGTGGGGCCAAGCTTAAAATTGAGCAGCTTTATGTTGAGGGCGCATGGATCGGTGCGGGCGAGCCAATGTGCTACATCACTGGTCCATTATCTGTTCTGGTGGATCTGGAAACGATTTTTCTGCAACGCTTGGGTCCAGCCTGCGTTGCAGCCTACAATGCCTATAATATGTGCATCGAATTACCAAAAGTGGCTTTTCTCGCAATGGACGCGCGCCATTGTGCGGGAAGTGAAATGGCAGAGTTAATGGCATATGGTGCGTCTGTTGGGGCGGCTAAGGCCAAAGCTAAAGCAAATGCCATTGGCTTTGTTGGCTGTGCTGCTGATGCAACTGCACATTTCTTCGGGCAGGAAAAGGGCATGGGAACGATGCCTCATGCGTTGATTGGCTATGCTGGCTCAACACTTCGTGCGGCTGAATTATTTCATCAAACTGTACCTGATGCTCCATTGACTGTTTTGGTTGACTATTTTGGTCAAGAAATTACCGATGCACTGGCCGTTGCAGAGCATTTTCGAGTTCTGAGTGATACTGGCCGGCTATCGCTTCGCATTGACACGCATGGTGGCCGATATGTTGAAGGGCTTGACATGCAATCATCATATGCCGTTCTTGAGCGCAATGCGGCTAAGGCGCTGCGCGGATATCGCACGGATCATGAATTACGATTTCTTCTCGGTACGGGGGTCAGTGCGGCGGCGGTGTGGCATATGCGCGAACAGCTGGATCATCACGGATTTGAAAAGGTTAAAATTGTCGCGTCTAGTGGATTTGGCCCTGACAAATGCCGCGTGTTCAGCCTCGCTAGCGCGCCAGTTGATGTGATTGGAACAGGCTCGTTCTTGCCACAAGTTTGGTCGCAGACATACGCAACCGCAGATATTGTTTCCTATGATGGTCAGCCACGCGTAAAGGCTGGTCGCGAATTTCTTATCCAAAAGTAAAGGGGTATCTGTTCGATGACAAATCCTGTCCCCATCGCTCTTGCGCAACTGAATGCACACCTTGGCAATATCGACACTAATATCAGTCGCCTCGCTGGAGCAAGGGCCAAGGCGGCGGCCAATGGTGCTGAAATCATTGTTACGCCGGAAATGTATCTTTCGGGCTACCCGTGTGATGACCTGGTCCTGCGTGATGATTTTATGGATGATGTTGCTATCGGCATTGATCAATTAGCTGAACTAACCTCAGATGGGGGGCCAGCAATTGCGGTTGGCGCACCAGTTAGAGATAGCGGCAGTATTTATAATTCGGTCTTTGTTCTTGATAATGGCAAACAAATTGGCCGCGTCGATAAGGTCAATCTACCAAATTATGGCGTGTTTGACGATAAACGTAATTTTACTCCGGGTCAGATGCCTGGACCAATTATGCTTCGTGGACTGAAAATTGGCTTCCCAATTTGCGAAGATATTTGGGAACCCGATGTTGCCGAGTGTTTGGAGGAATCCGGTGCAGATTTGATTATTGCGCTGAATGCGTCACCCTTTGATATAACAAAGCCGGAGATGAGGTTGCAGAACGCAATTGCGCGCGGTGTCGAAACAGGGTTACCCGTTATCTATGTCAATATGATTGGTGGGCAAGACGAGCTGGTTTATGATGGCGGTTCATTTGCTATAAACACTGGGGGCAAGCTGGCATGCTATTCTCCCAGTTTTTCAGAGTCAGTTCTGATTGTAACTGCACAGAAATCTATGGGCGCTCTTACGTTAACAGGTCAGCTATCACCACCTGATAGCGATTTGACCGCAATCTATCGGGGCCTTTGTTTGGGCTTACGTGATTACGTGCAAAAGAATGGCTTTCCTGGTGTTGTTCTTGGATTGTCAGGTGGCATTGACTCTGCGCTTGTTGCGGCAATCGCGGTTGACGCGCTGGGAGCTGACGCAGTTCAGGCGGTGATGATGCCATCTGCTTATACCAGTCAAGAAAGCCTTGATGACGCAACAAAGGTCGCATCTTTGCTTGGTATTCGGCTAGATACTGTACCTATTACACCGGCGATGACAGCTCTTGATGAAATGCTTCGTGATCAGTTTGCAGAAACAAAGCGAGGTGTTGCCGAGGAAAACATTCAATCGCGCCTTCGAGGTCTTATTCTGATGGGCATCTCGAATAAGCATGGCCCAATGGTACTTGCAACCGGCAATAAGTCTGAATATGCCGCAGGTTACTCAACGCTTTATGGCGATATGTGTGGTGGGTATGCACCACTAAAAGACATTTGGAAAGTAGATGTGTTTCGGTTATGTGAATGGCGCAACCAGAATTTGCCGCGAGGGGCTGCTGGCCCTCAAGGCGCTGTTATCCCACAGGGTATCATCGATAAGCCTCCCTCTGCTGAGTTGCGCCCTGATCAAAAAGATACGGACTCTCTGCCGCCTTATGAGCGATTGGATGCCATCATGGCAGCGCTATGTGAAGAAATGGCTGATATTGAGAACATCGTTGCACGAGGCTTCGACAGAACTGAGGTGACACAGGCAAGCCAGCTATTATTTCGCGCGGAGTATAAACGTTTTCAGGCGGCGCCCGGGCCAAAAATAACACCCGTCGCGTTTGGTCGTGATCGTCGTCTTCCCTTGACGTCTGGGTTTAACCCGATAAAACCCTAAGCAGCATGGAAGCGTAGCGGGTTTGACCAGCAGTTTGTGCAAATAAGTTTTGGCCTGTGCGCCGAAAGGAGTCGATAAATGACTTTGATCAAAGTCCGCTTTGCCCCTAGCCCAACAGGCAGGCTTCATGTCGGCAATTTACGGACTGCCTTGGTGAATTACCTTTTCGCTCGTAAAATGGGTGGTCAGTTCATGCTTCGGATTGATGATACTGATGCGGAACGCTCAACTGATTCGTTTGAGACCGAAATTCGAGCTGATCTAGAATGGATGGGCATGGGATGGGATTGCGAAGATAGGCAATCATCGCGGCTCGCACGGTATGATGAGGCCCTTGCTACACTGGTTGAGTCTGGACGCGCCTATGCATGCTATGAAACCCAAGAAGAATTATCGCTAAAGCGCAAGGCCCAGCTTTCGTCAGGTCGCCCACCAGTTTATGATCGCGCTGGGCTAAAGCTAAGCAATACAGAAAAAGAAAAATTTGAAAGAGAGGGACGCCGCCCACATTGGCGCTTTTTATTAAATGATGTTGAAGTAAACTGGCATGATCTTGTGCGTGGTGATGTAGTCTATCATATGGCCAGCCTGTCTGATCCAGTTCTGATGCGTGAAGATGGCAGGGTTATCTATACGATGGCGTCTGTGGTTGATGATATTGATCACGGCATCACTCATATTCTCCGGGGCGAAGATCATGTCACAAACTCGGCCGCACAAATCCAGCTTTTTGAAGCGTTGGGTGCCAAAGCTCCAATAATGGGGCATATGGCATTGCTTGCTGGGGTAGATGGAGAAGGGCTGTCAAAGCGTCTTGGCAGTCTGTCAATCCGTGAATTGCGCATAAAGGGCATGGAGCCTGCTGCGATTGCCAGCCTCCTTTCCCGCATTGGGACGGCTGACCCAGTGAAAGCACGGGCTAATATGACAAGCATTATCGCGGGTTTTGACATTAACCGCTTTGGCCGTGCCATAGCAAAATTTGATCCTGCTGAGCTGGAAAAAATTAATGGCCAGATCATTCAGGATATGCCCTTTGATATGGTGAAAGACCAGTTGGCGGCCTTAGATGTTGGTGGGGGAGCGTTGTTCTGGGAAACGGTACGTGGCAATGTAACTGTTGTTGGTGAGGCAAAAATATGGTGGGACATATGCACCCGTGAAATTTTACCGGTTATCAACTCGAAAGAGGTCACGAGAGCCGCTGCGGTTTTATTACCGGCTGGTCCGATTGATGCCTCCATTTGGAAAATGTGGACAACTGCCATTACCACCGAAACAGGGATAAAGGGTAAAGCGTTATTCATGCCACTTAGGCTAGCGCTCACTGGCCGTGATTCTGGCCCAGAACTGGCATCACTGCTTGCGATTATGGGCCGCGATCGAATTCTTGCGCGTCTCAATGGGGTTTTCGCATGAATGTGCTACGACTATATAATACCCTAAGCGGGAAAAAAGAAGATTTCAAACCGATTGATCCAGCTCATGTGCGGGTCTATGCCTGTGGACCAACAGTTTACGGCCGCATCCATGTTGGCAATGCGCGTCCCATTGTGGTTTTTGATGTCTTGGTGCGTTTATTGCGCCTGCGCCATGCCAAGGTTACTTATGTTCGCAATATCACCGATGTTGATGACAAAATTAATCTTCGGGCTGCAGAGCGCGGTATCTCGATTAATGATTTATGTGAGGAAACCATCAAGACATTTCATAATGATACGGCGCGGTTGGGGTCATTTGATCCGGATATTGAACCACGTGCAACGCATCATATTGATGAAATGCAGGCGATGATTACAACGTTGATCGAAAAGGGACACGCATACGAAGCTGATGGTCATGTGCTGTTTCAGGTTTCGTCTATGGATACATATGGGGCACTATCACAACGATCGATGGATGACATGATTGCCGGTGCCCGCGTTGAAGTCGCGCCCTATAAGCGTGAGGCAGCTGACTTCATTTTATGGAAACCAAGCAACGATGATCAGCCTGGGTGGGATAGCCCGTGGGGTCGGGGGCGCCCGGGCTGGCACATCGAATGCTCGGCAATGGCAAAAGCTTATCTTGGCGAAGTTTTTGATATTCATGCGGGTGGCCTTGATCTGATTTTTCCACATCATGAAAACGAGATCGCGCAAAGTTGTTGTGCCCATGATAGCAAGCATATGGCACATTATTGGCTGCATAACGGCTTTGTTACGATGAATGATGAAAAAATGTCAAAATCACTCGGTAATATTATTTCGGTAACGGATGCATCTAATAAATATCGCGGTGAGACCCTGCGGGCTGCCCTCCTGTCTGCGCATTACCGGGCACCATTAGATTTATCTCACAACGCGATGCGGGATGCGCGCAATGGGCTGGATCGACTGTACCGGGCTGTTGGTGAATTTGCTGCTGTGCCAGATAGAGTTGATGAGGAATTTGCGGCTTGCTTGCTAGATGATTTGAACACACCGGCGGCACTTGCCCGTTTGCATGAGCTTGCGGGGCTGGCAAACAAGGGTAAGGCAGGGGCTTGTGAGGCATTGAAATCTAGCGCTGCTGTTCTTGGCTTGTTACAACAGACTGCTAACGAATGGGCCAGAACCGATGAAACAGTTACCAAAGATGACATAGATGACACGGCCATTGATGTGCTGATTATGGCTCGAAAACAGGCGCGCGCAAACCGTGATTTTGCTAAGGCTGATGAAATTCGTGATCAATTGGACAAAGCTGATATCATTCTCGAAGATAATGTTGATGGCACAACCTGGCGGCGGCGCTAGTAATGATATTACAATTTTGTTAGACCGGTTTAGCATAAAAGGCGCATGCTGGGCCCTGCTGACAATTGAAGGACATGTGAGGCCAAAGCGGGAGGTTACTAGTGAGTAGCAATAAAATATGGCTTTTTGATACCACCTTACGCGACGGCGGACAGACCCGCGGCGTTGATTTTTCGCGCGCCGATAAGGTTGCGATTGCCAATGCGCTGGATGAAATTGGTATTGATTATATTGAAGCCGGCTGGCCAGGCGCAAATCCTACTGATGATTCTTTTTTCGGCAATCCACCAAAATTAAAAAATGCCAAGCTAGTGTCTTTCGGTATGACAAGACGTGGTGGACGCAGCGCAGCAAATGATCCAGGCCTGAATGCAGTAATTGATGCTGATGTTGATGCAGCATGCTTGGTTGGAAAAACATGGGATTTTCATGTAAAAACAGCGCTTAACACATCGCTTGATGAAAATTTAGAGATGATCCGCCAGTCCATGAATGCGGCAAAGGAGCGTGGTCGCGAGCCAATGTTTGATTGTGAGCATTTCTTTGATGGTTACAAAAATAACTCAAATTTTGCTCTTGATTGCATTCGGGCTGCCACCGAAGGTGGGGCAAACTGGGTGGTGCTGTGCGATACAAATGGCGGTACATTACCAGATGAGATTTATGAGATTGTTGGCCATGTGCATAAACAAATGCCGGATGTGCGGCTCGGGATTCATTGCCACAACGATGCTGGTGTTGCGGTGGCTAACTCTCTTGCTGCTCTTGCTGCTGGCGCACGTCAGGTTCAGGGCACAATCAATGGCCTAGGTGAGAGGTGTGGAAATGCTAATCTCATTTCCTTGATCCCGACATTGGTTCTTAAAACCGATTATGAAACAAGCATTTCAGAGTCTAATCTACCGAAATTGATGGGGCTGTCGCGCTTTCTTGATGATCGTTTGAACCGGCCATCAGATGCACACGCCCCCTATGTTGGGGCGGCTGCCTTTGCCCATAAGGGTGGGTTGCACGCATCAGCAGCTCAAAAGGATCCCCGCACTTACGAACACGTGCCTCCTGAAAAAGTTGGTAATGAAAGGCATTATCTTGTGTCTGATCAGGCTGGCAGGTCCAATATGTTGGCGCGGTTTGCTCAGTTTAATATTGAGATTGACCCGAAGGATGAGAGGCTTGAAACGCTGATTAGCGTGGTCAAGGAGAAGGAATTTGAGGGTTGGTCCTTTGATTCCGCTGAAGCCAGTTTTGAGCTATTAGCTCGTCAAATGCTGGGTGAGGTGCCTGAATATTTCCGGATTGGCCGGTTTCGTGTGATGGATGAACGACGGTTCAATGCCCGTGGCGAATTGGTTGTTGAGTCCGAAGCCACAACAACAATCTTTGTTGGTGACAAGAGTTTTCATGAAGCTGCTGTTGGGAATGGTCCTGTAAACGCTGTGGATATGGCTATGCGAAAGGCTCTTGTTGCGGCCTATCCATCGTTGGCTGATATTGAATTAGTTGATTATAAAGTCCGCATTTTGGATGCGGCTGAAGGTTCTGGCACGGGTGCGATAACGCGGGTGATGATTGAGTTCTGTGTTCCAGATGGGACTGTGTGGCGTACCGTTGGCCTCTCAACGAATATTATCGATGCTTCGGTTGCCGCACTTGGCGATGGCATGATCTGGAAATTGCAATATGACAAGGTTGATGGCCCAAAGTCAAAGTTGGCATGATGGCTAGCCGAAACTTACCAACTACACCCGTTGTCATCCTCGCTCGCCCACAAATGGGAGAAAATATTGGGGCGACAGCACGAGCCATGATGAATTGCGCGCTCTCTGATCTAAGAATAGTGAAACCGCGTGATGGTTGGCCCAACCCGGGGGCACTGCCAATGGCGGCAGGCGGTTCTGAAATCATTGAAAATGCGAACGTTTTTGAAAGCCTGGCTGATGCCACGCACGACGTATCCTTCATGGTAGCAGCTAGTGCAAGACGGCGTGATCTTCCCATAAAAAGTGTTAATCCCCGTGTTGCGGCATCTATGTTGTTGGCGCATGGCCCAGACTCTTCAGCATCCAAACTGGGTAAACAAAAGGTTCTTCGAACAGCAATGTTGTTCGGACCAGAAGCATCTGGGCTTAACAATGATGAGGTGGTACTTGCTGATGTTCTTGTGACGGCACCGTTAAACCCTGCCTATCCGTCTTTAAATTTGGCACAGGCGGTGTTGTTGATGGCTTGGGAATGGCGCATGGCAGCTCATTTGACAGAAACATCGGAACCAGTGCCATCAGCTCCTCAACCCAACATGCCAGATGTGCAGCATGCTTCAATTCAGGAACGTGACTTTTTCTTTCAGCGGCTTGAAACTGCACTTGATGAAGGTGGTTTCTTCAACGCACCGCATATGGCCACTACAGTGAAGCGGAATATACGTGCGTTGTTTACTCGGGCGATGCCATCTGCTCAGGAAATCAGCACGCTTCACGGAGTTATTCAGGCCCTAACACGGCAACGAAAGTAACCACAATTTTTATCAGGTTAAATTATTTGACAATCTACCCGAATCCCCTTAGTTTCCGGCCAATTCCCGGGAACGTGGATTGCGCCAGCGGGGTGTGATGCCGGTCTGAATGACAGCAGATGCTGTTTCGTGGCCCTACCGGGACAACAATGGAACAAAGGAGCCAATAAATGGCAAAGTCCGATCACAAGCGGCATTCCGCCAAACATAAAATTGATCGTCGTCTGGGTGTTAACCTCTGGGGTCGTCCAAAATCTCCCGTAAACGCTCGTGAGTATGGTCCAGGCCAACATGGCCAAAGACGTAAAAAACCGACTGATTTTGGCGTACAGCTAATGGCAAAACAAAAGCTGAAAGGCTATTACGGGAATATAGGTGAAAAGCAATTCAAGAAATATTATGCTGAAGCAGTTCGTCGTCGTGGTGACACTGGTCAGAACCTTATCGGTATTCTTGAATGTCGACTAGACGCAGTTTTGTATCGTGCCAAACTAGTTCCAACCGTTTTTGCATCGCGCCAGACTATCAATCATGGTCATGTCATGCTGAATGGGAAACGCTGTAATATAGCATCGGTAATGCTAAAGCCGGGAGATGTTGTCAGCTTGAAAGAAAAAGCAAGGAACATTCCCGCTGTTCTTGATGCCATCGCATCCGTTGAACGGGATGTACCAGAATATGTTGATGCTGATCACAATAAATTCACGGCGAAACTTGTTAGAGTGCCAAGTCTTGATGAGGTGCCTTATCCGGTTACAATGGAACCAAATTTGGTAGTTGAATATTATTCACGTTAAGTATTTTCCGTTGGATTTTTTACGGAAGCAAATTAGCGTAATGTGTGAAGAGGGCGGTACCAAAGTACCGCCTTTTTGTATGAGGCCTTTTTTTTTAAATTGCGGTTATCGTATTCTCTGTCTTCACTTGAACGGTGTTATGCACACCATGGTAGAAAAAGAGAGGGTCAAAAAGAGCAGTTTCCAGCATGTTGTGGTAAGCATTAAGGGTGAGGAGGGCTTTTTAAATGAATGACTCAGCAAACCATTTAGATAATACATGGCCAGACCGCTATTTTGCGGCTATTTTTACCACACAGCGTAGCCAAAGTGGGGATGATGTTTACGAGATTATGACAAGCCGGATGGTAGCGTTGGCGCAGCAGCAGCAGGGGTTTTTGGGTCTTGAGTCTGTTCGTGGCGATGATGGCATTGGTATAACAGTTTCCTATTGGACTGATCATGAGGCCATCCAAAATTGGGGACGGCAAGCCGAACATGTTTCTGTGCAGGCCATGGGCAGACAGGAATTTTACCAATGGTATCGAATACGTATTGCCGAAGTTTTCACCGAGCGATCTTTTATGTCTGATGACACCGCGGTAGCGAGCCCCGTTGCTTAGTTATTGCCCGAGGTTTTGTTTCAATCCTCCACAGACTCATGCCTTGGCTATATTATGATTCTAGGCTGGATGGGTATCAATGCCGTGGGTTTGTAACATCTCTGTCAACTCACCGGTTTCGTACATTTCACGAATGATGTCACAGCCGCCAACAAATTCCCCCTTTACATATAGCTGTGGAATTGTTGGCCAATCTGAGTAAATTTTAATACCTTCGCGGATGGTATCGTCTTCCAAAACGTTGATACCACGGAATTTCACTCCAAGATGCGAGAGAACGCCAACTGTCGCCGCGGAGAATCCGCATTGCGGAAAAACAGGTGTCCCCTTCATGAATAGCACTACCTGTTCACTTTTAATTTCATTATCAAGGCGGGTTTTAATTGCATCATCTAACATAACTCTCTCCTAAAAACTTTGCAGTTTACCGATTTGTAATGGGTGCCTATTTTTGTGGTGCTGACGTTTGTAGAGCAAGGGCGTGTAGTTCACTACCCATACGTCCGCCAAGTGCCTTATAAACCATTTGGTGTTGCTGAACACGGTTCTTGCCGGTAAATGCGGTTGAGACAACATTACAGGCGTAATGATCGCCGTCACCGCGTAAATCTTCAATCGTAACAATCGCATCGGGAAAGGCGATTTTGATCAATTCTTCGATTTCGTTTGCTGGCATTGCCATGGTTGCTGTTCCTCCCAATTGCTGAATGCGCCTTTTGCCGTGCCAATGTGGTTTTATCCAGCCATCAATGATGGGATACAGCTCTCAAAGACATCGTTTAGTTCTTGTAGCGATATGGTGTCACGATCACCGAATTTCAATTCACTGGCTTCGCTGACCATACCAATACTTGTGATTTCAATGCCAGCATCTTTTGCGGCCGCGATCAATGCGGTACCGTCTTCAGTGCTTACAACAAAACGTGCCTGGTCTTCGCCAAATGCCCAGGCATGGAGCTGGCCCTGCTCTGGGACCAAGATGCTAGCACCAAGTCCTGATTTCAGGGCCATTTCTGCAATTGCAACTGCTAGCCCCCCATCGCTTATATCATGCGCGGCGTTAATTTTGCCAGCAAGGATTTGCTGACGCACGAAGCTGCCATGGGCCCGTTCAGCGGCAAGGTCTATTGGCGGCGGTGCATAAATTTTGTCATCGCCAAAGTGCTGTTGGTAGATTGAAGCGCCAAGCCAGCCATCATTTTTGCTATCGTTCTGGCCAACAACTAAAATATCGTTTCCAGCAGCAATGAAGCCATGACCGACAGCTAACTCCACATCGTCAATAACTCCAACCATGCCGATAACTGGGCAAGGTTGGATGGCACTTCCATCGGTTTCATTATACAGCGATACATTGCCCGATACGACCGGCGTATCAAGCATCCGCGCAGCGTCACCCATTCCAATTATGGAGTCAACGAGTTGGGTCATGATTTCAGGCTTTTCAGGATTACCAAAATTAAGGTTATTAGTGATGGCAAGCGGTGTTGCGCCAATTGCTGATAAATTGCGATAAGCCTCCGCAACGGCTTGTGCACCTCCCGTTTTTGGGTTTGCTTCAACATAGCGGGGCGTGCAATCAGTGCTGATCGCAAGGCCGCGATGGCTGCCATGTACTCTCACCAACGCCGCATCACCGCCGGGCCCAGCCATCGTATCAGCCATAACCTGACTGTCATACTGTTCATAAATCCAACGGCGGCTGGCCAGGTCAACATGGCCAAGCATTGATTTTAACGTCTTGCTAATCTGGCTGTTGGTGGCAATGTCGTGACTGGCAAGCTTTGGGCGGGTAGGGGCATCACCATGCGGGCGATCATATTCAGGCGCATCATCAACCAGTGGGCCAATGGGAATATCACAAGCGGCAGCGCCATTTTTTAAAAGGACAAGGCGGCCAGTTTCTGTTACCTGGCCGATGGGCATGAAATCAAGGTCCCATTTGTTAAAAATAACGCGCGCCGTTTCGGTTGCTTCGGGCTTCAGTACCATCAGCATGCGTTCCTGTGATTCTGATAACATCAATTCATAGGCTGACATATTTTCTTCGCGCGCTGGTACAAGATCAAGGTCAATTTCCATACCCAGCCCACCTTTTGAGGCCATCTCAACCGATGATGAGGTAAGACCAGCGGCGCCCATATCCTGAATTGACAGAACTGAGTCGGACGCCATCAACTCCAAACAGGCCTCCATAAGCAATTTTCCAGTAAATGGGTCACCCACCTGCACGGTTGGCCGTTTACTCTCGGTTTCATCCGAAAATTCTGCCGATGCCATGGTGGCACCATGAATGCCATCGCGCCCGGTTTTCGCCCCAACATAAATCACCGGATTGCCGGGGCCAGTGGCAGCTGATCGGAAAATGCGGTCACTATTTGTCAAGCCAACCGCCATTGCGTTCACAAGAATATTTCCGTTGTAGGATTTATGGAAATTGACTTCGCCCCCAATGGTGGGAATTCCAATGCAGTTTCCATAACCGCCAATACCTGACACAACACCATTCACAAGGTGACGGGTTTTGTCGTGACCAGCCTCACCAAAGCGAAGCGCGTTCAACAGCGCGACAGGGCGTGCGCCCATTGTAAAAACATCGCGCAATATGCCACCAACACCCGTTGCCGCCCCCTGATAGGGTTCGATGTAAGAGGGGTGATTATGGCTTTCGATTTTGAAGATCGCTGCAAGCCCGTCACCAATATCGACAGCCCCCGCATTCTCGCCCGGTCCTTCAATAACTTGTGGGCCATCAATCGGCAGAGTCTTCAGCCATTTTTTTGATGATTTATAGGAGCAATGTTCGGACCACATGGCAGAAAATATGCCAAGTTCACAGAGGTTTGGGACACGGCCAAGACGCTGGGTAATCAGGTTCCATTCATCGCGAGACAACCCCATTGCGGCAGCGTTTTGAAAAGTCATTTTATCTGATGCTGAAGTCATGATGCCAACGCCTCAAGCGACTTTAATAGGAGATAGGCACCATCGGTGCTGCCATGTAAATCCGACATGGCACGTTCAGGATGAGGCATCATGCCAAGAACCCGCCCATTTTGAGAGATAACGCCTGCAATATCATGTGCTGCTCCGTTCGGGTTTGCTGGCCCAATGGCTTTGCTATCCGTGTATCGGAATGCAATTTGTCCATTGCCTTCAAGTTGGTTAAGCTCATCCGGTTCGGCAAAGTAATTACCCTCATTGTGGGCAATTGGGATTATCAATCTTTTGCTTGTTACTAACCCGGAGGTAAATGGAGATGCCAGCGTTTCGCAAACTTGTAACCCGACATTCCGGCAGGCGAACTTCAAACCAGCATTACGGATCAGAACGCCCGGTACCATGCCGGTTTCCGTCAAAATCTGGAACCCGTTGCAAATGCCCATCACAGCCCCGCCCCGTGCGGCATGATCCAGCACTGCATTCATTATGGGTGATCTCCCTGCAAGCGCACCGCACCGCAAATAGTCACCAAAGGAAAATCCACCCGGAATGATAACGAGATCAGCAGCATCCAAACTGGCTTCTTTGTGCCAAACAAGTGCGGGGCGGCGGGATGTCAATTGTTCGATCGCGACCATCATATCCCGATCACAATTCGATCCGGGGAACACAATGATGGCTACACGCAAGGCTGAGAGGGTCATGGTCTGTTTCGTATTAGTGGTTGCTGGATGATGAGGTCCTGTTTCTTGAAGTGCTCATTCTTCGTCAGGGATAACGATTGAATAATCTTCGATTACGGTGTTTGACAATAATGTCTCACACATGCGAGCAACTCGCTGGCGAAGCCGGGCGGGATCGTTTTCATCAATTTCAAGCAGGATTTGTTTGCCAACCCGCACATCAGTGACTTCGTTAAACCCAAGGTCGGTTAGCGAATGCGAAATTGCCCGTCCTTGCGGATCAAGAACGGCGTCTTTTAATGATATATTTACAATGGCTTGCATCTTTGTGCCCTTTGTTATGGTTCTCTTCTGGTTTACAGATAACAAAACAGCGACATCGTCAAACAACCTGCTATCTAATTATTCTGCGGTATTTTTATCCCAAGGCGCCGCGCAATTTCCTGATAGGCCTCGAGCAAACCGCCCAGATCACGTCGGAACCTGTCCTTGTCCAATTTTTCGTTCGTTTCTGCATCCCAAAGGCGACAATTATCGGGGCTAATTTCATCGGCAAGCATTATTTCAATCAAACCATCTTTCTCGTAACGCCCAAATTCCAGTTTGAAATCAATCAATCTGATACCAATCCCAAGGAATAAACCTGTTAGAAAATCATTGATGCGCAGCGTATCCTCGATAATGATTTCCAATTCACTTGGTGTAGCCCAGCCAAAGGTAAAAATATGTTCTGGAGCGATGATGGGATCGCCTAGTTTGTCATTCTTGAGACAGAATTCGATAAGGGTATTATTTAGCACCGAGCCTTCCTCAAGGCCTAGGCGAGGGCAAATAGACCCGGCAGCAACATTACGAACCACCACTTCCACTGGAATAATTTCAAGCGCGCGGATCAGTTGTTCGCGATCATTCATGCGGCTGATAAAATGATTGGGAATGCCACGTTCGCCAACCGCAAGCATGATATGTTCACTGATATAGTTATTCATAACTCCCTTGCCATTGATTACATCTTTTTTCTGGGCGTTGAAAGCTGTGGCTTCATCCTTAAAATACTGAATAAGTGTGCCAGCCTCTGGCCCATCAAAAATAACTTTGGCCTTTCCTTCATAAAGCGGTTTCTTTTGTTTCATGCTGTTAAATCCTGCGGTTGGCCGGATCACGACCGAATAGTATTGATCTAGCCAAAAACACGTTCAAAAATTGTGTCAACATGACGGAAATGCTGGTCAAGATCGAAAAGCGCGTCAAGCTCGTCATGTCGAAGATGTGCGGTAACATCACTATCAGCCTTCAGCTTTTCAAGATAGCTGCCGCCTTCTTCCCAGATTTTCATCGCATTGCGCTGAACATAGATGTAGGCATCCTCGCGGCTGACCCCTTTTTGGGTAAGCGCTAGTAATACTTGCTGCGAGTGAATCAAACCGCCAAGCTTGTCAAGATTTGCTTGCATGATCTCTGGATAAATCAACAGATTTTCAATCACCCCAGAAAGGCGGTGAAGAGCAAAATCTAACCCGATGGTAGCGTCCGGACCAAACACACGCTCAACCGATGAATGCGAAATATCACGCTCATGCCACAAAGCCACATTTTCAAGTGCAGGCACCACTGCCGCCCTGACGATGCGGGCAATACCGGTCAGGTTTTCAGTCAAAACTGGATTGCGCTTGTGCGGCATTGCCGATGATCCTTTTTGCCCCGCGGAGAAAAATTCTTCTGCCTCGCGAACTTCGGTGCGCTGCATATGGCGAATTTCTGTGGCAAGTCTCTCAACTGAGCTTGCAATTACTCCAAGCGTAGCAAAAAACATCGCGTGTCGGTCTCGTGGAATCACTTGGGTGGACACAGGCTCAACTAGTAACCCCATTTTTTTAGCAACATGTGCTTCAACTGATGGGTCTATATGTGCAAAAGTACCAACTGCTCCAGAAATTGCGCAGGTGGCAATTTCCCGCCGGGCCGAAACAAGTCGATCACGGCAGCGGTTAAATTCTGCATAAAAGCTGGCAAGTTTGAGTCCAAAAGTGAGCGGTTCAGCGTGGATGCCATGACTGCGACCAATGGTTGGTGTAATTTTGTGTTCCATGGCTCGTTTTTTTAGCCGGGCCAGCAGCCGGTCAATGCCATCAATCAGCAAATCTGATGCTCGCGCCATTTGGACTGATAATGTTGTGTCAAGAATGTCTGATGAGGTCATGCCTTGATGAACAAAGCGCGCATCCTCACCGATATGCTCGGCCAGGTTAGTCAAAAAGGCGATAACGTCATGTTTGGTCTCGCGCTCAATCTCATTAATCCGATCAATCTCAAAAGCGCCTTTTTTCCAGATTGTTGCGGCAGCTGACGAGGGTATGACACCTAATTTGGCCTGCGCATCACATGCATGCGCTTCAATTTCAAACCAAATTTGGAATTTGCTTTCCTCGGACCAGATATTACTCATTTCTGGGCGGGAATAACGCGGAATCATAATGCTAATACCTTTTGCTTAATTTTAGGCTAGGTTGTACCATTCGAAACCACAAAAAGCCAGCGCATAACAAGTGATTGTGCCCATTTAGGTTGGAGATATCTACATGCTGTTTCGTCGGTTTGTTTTTGGGTTGTTAATAAGGGTTGCGCAAAATCCTAAAGTGCAAAAAAAAGCTGGTGAAGCGGCTAGCAAAGCTCTGAATAGCGCACGGCCATCATTATTAAGAGCAAGCAGAAAGGCAGGCGAATTAACGCGCAAGACAAAACAAAAATTGTTCGATGATAAAAATATAGACTGAAGAAAACAAAGAAAGATTACAGGCTTGTTATTTGTAAACTGATGACCCAGAGGGATTACCCATAAGGCGGCTTATCGAAACCTGCTGGTGATAAGGTAAAGATTTCTGCTTCGCCGTCTGTAATGCCGATGGAGTGTTCAAACTGTGCTGACAGGCTTTTGTCACGGGTCACGGCAGTCCAACCATCACTGAGGATTTTGGTTTCTGCTCGTCCAGCGTTGATCATTGGTTCGATGGTAAAAATCATACCTGGTTCTAGCACCATCCCGCTGCTCGGTTCACCATAGTGAAGAACTGTCGGAGCTGTATGAAATACTTGGCCAAGCCCGTGGCCAGTAAAGTCGCGAACAACCGAATAGTGGCATGACTCCGCATATGATTGGATGGCATGGCCAATATCACCAAGGGTGTTGCCTGGTTTTGCTGTTTCTATGCCGCGCATTAAACAATCATATGTCACTTCAGTTAGTCGTTGCGCCTTAACAGATGGCTTGCCAACATAAAACATTCGTGAGGTGTCGCCGTACCAGCCATCAAGAATAACTGTGATATCAATATTTAAAATATCACCACCCTGAAGTATTTTTTCGCCGGGAATGCCATGACACACAACATGATTGATTGAGATACAAGTGGACTTCGGGAAACCTCGATAATTTAGTGGTGCTGGGATGGCGTCATTTTCTACTATGAAGTCATGGCAAAGGCGATTTAGATGATTGGTGTTTATTCCAGCAGCTACGTGCGGCGTGATCATGTCCAAAACTGCAGCAGCCAGATGGCCGGCTTTGCGCATTCCCGCGAATCCTTCAGCACCATGTTTTATAACTGTTTGGCTGTGCATTGATATCTCTCTTGGAGTTGCAAGCAACTAATTGACTAATATTGAATTAGGGTGTTTCTTGTGTGATTGGAATAGCATACTTTGTTATTCGGGAAACCCATAAACTCTAATTAACGTTGGCATTGGTTATTTTGTGCATTTAGTCATTTGACAGTTGCAGCATCTTTAATCATGTTGCCGCCAATATTCATATTGCTTGTTCAAGGTTATTTGATATGTCCTCGTACCTTCTAAATGCCGGACCAATCCCAACCGCCGCTATTATTGTCATTGGCGATGAGATTCTCTCAGGCCGTACAAAAGATAAAAATATTGGCTGGCTCGCGGATCAGCTAAGTGCGTTGGGCATCCAACTGGGTGAGGCGCGGGTTATCGCTGATAAAAAAAACATCATTATTGATACGGTGCAAATCTTATCTAATGCCTATGACCTTGTCTTCACTAGCGGTGGTATTGGTCCAACGCATGATGACATTACTACAGCCGCAGTAGCGGCCGCTTTTGATGTTCCGGTTGTCCGCCACCCCGAAGCTGAACGTCGACTGATTGCTCACTACGAGAATACGGATCTAGAATTTAATGAAGCCCGGCAAAAGATGGCGAATATTCCGGAGACAGCAACGTTGATTGACAATCCGCTGTCGGCTGCGCCTGGCTACATTATTGGCAATGTTTATGTTTTGCCGGGCGTGCCAACAATTATGCAAGCTATGTTCGAAGGTTTGAAAGGTAAATTGCCTGGCGGTGTTGTGATGAAGCGCATTACCGTTCAATGCTCTACCGGTGAGGGCAACATAGCAAAAATCCTTGCCGATGTTGAGGCCCAATATCACGGTGTTAGTATTGGAAGCTATCCCTACATGAAGCCGGGCCATTTTGGAACCGCAGTTGTTGTAAGTGGGCTTGATGATGAGCTTACCACCGAGGCGGCCAAAATAGTAGAGAGAGAAGTGCGTGCTTTTGGCGCCGATGCTAATATAGTCCACGCTGATGGCACAATCGTCAAATAGGGTGTCCGTTGCTTTATATTAGCCCCAAGGACCTTTTGATGATTTCTGATTTGATGATGGAACAGAGCTACGAGCCGTTTGCTGCGCTGAACGCCGGAAACGTTTGCGGGCCTCCTGTTTTACTTCTGAAAAACTGATGGGCTGACCCGACCATGTTTTTGGCGGCTGTCCCCGATCAAACAGGGATATGTGGCGTTTTTTGAAAAATGGAATTAACGCGACACCTGCCACGAAACCGCCAATGTGTGCCATATAGGCAATGCCGCCCCCAGTCCCCTGAAAGGCTTGAGGTGCAGCGGCAAATTGCAGGCCGATCCATCCGCCTAAAACCAGCCATGCTGGCAAATTTACAAAACGAAAAAACACTATGATAACCACCATGCAACGCACAGCAGCCTTTGGGTGCAGTATCAAGTAAGCGCCAAGGACTCCGGCGATTCCACCAGAAGCTCCAACCATCGGAATGGACGATGATGGATTGATTACGGCTTGTGCCGAGGCGGCAGCAATACCGCACAAAAGGTAGAATAGGATGAATCGAATCCGTCCCATTGAATCTTCGACATTGTCGCCAAAAATCCACAAATAAAGCATGTTGCCACCAAGGTGTAACCAGCCCCCATGCAAAAACATTGATGTGATAATTGTTGTCCATGCTGGCACGAGAATTAGTCTCGTAGGTAGAGTGTCACCCTGAAATACAATGGCGGGTACAAATCCAAGCTGATATAAAACGAGCCGTGCGGGGACATCATCGAGTGATTGCTGCCAAAAAAAAATCATGATACAGGCGACCATTACCATCCACACAGTAATTGGACGACTGCTCGTTGAGTTATCATCAAAAAGAGGTAGGAAAAACATAAATGGTGTCCCAAGGTTGGCGAATAAATGGCCTCATGGCAATCTAACGCGAGTTAGAAAAAACGGCAAATAGCTATCAACGCAAAATGTACATAAAAAAATTTGATGACAAGAGTGAGTTTGGAGTGCGCCTATTCTCAAGCCTTGTTTTCGACCAAATAAAAATAAATTATAAAAGGCCAAATGAAAGGGAATTAGAACGGTGTCAAGACAGTTGGGAAGTTTTGCAACGGAATTGTCAATGACATTTCCTGAAGTCGCTCTGAGGTTGGTGATAGCAGTAGTGTTATTCGCTATGCCATGTTTTCTATCATCATTTGCGGATGCAGCAACACAAATCACGCTGGATGAGGGATATGAAGTACGCTTCGATAATGGCAAATTTGATACTGAAACATTTGATATGCAAATCAGCAATATTGAGGTTTTAAAAAACGGCAAGAGTTATTGGAATGCCGACGCAATATTGTCGAAAACAAGCCTGTTAGCGGATGGCCGGACATTAATTGTAAAAAAATTGAAAATTGATAACTTTGTTTCGTCAGTGGATAAGCTAAAAGCAAGAAGCATCATTGTTCGCAATGTCACTCTTGATAAATATGACCATTTGCTTGCCGGCAAAATTGGTTCGCTTTTTGATCATGCATTAAATGATGCCTATTTGGGGATGTTTGATTTTTGGATGCCGATCGGACGTGGTGTTGAACACGACACCTTTGTTCAATCCATTGAACTGACACCTGTTCGGCGGAAGACCTCGCCATCGGGAAGAAGTTATTTCAACCGAATTGGGATGCGTGGTGTTGCCTCAATCAAACGTCAGAAATTATATAATCAAAATAAAGCCCCAACGGCTGAAAACATAGCTAGGGAAGAATTTTTTTCACACCTGGGCTTGCAGAATGTTGAAGTTGCCTTTGATCTAGAAAATGCGCTGATTGAGGATCGCGGGGTCATGCACTCCGAATTGGTTGGCAATATCGATATTAAAAACCACTTCAGCACGGATATTAGATTTGATGCCGAGATTCCACTGCCTGCATTTTGGAAAATCATGGATAATAAAGACTTGAACACTGTTTTCTTTGATGAAGTCGGTGATGAGTTTGCACAAAGCTTTCTTATGAGTTTTCTTCAGTCGGGCGCCACGCTCTCGCATGCAAGCCTAAGTGTCAGAGATTATGGGACTTTTGAAAGGCTTTTACACCTATATGCTGAGAATTCTGGGCAATCGTTAACCGCCGCAGTTGAAGATATTAGATTGATAGTTGATCAAGCTATAAAAGAGAGTATTCCCAATGAAGAGCTGCGCGTTTTTTCGGCTATCAGCAAGTTCTTGGACCATGGCGGCCAGCTACGACTTTCCGCTACCCCAGATGCGCCGGTGCCATTTTTATTATTTGCTAGCTATTTGCTGATGCCTGAAATGGCCATCAAACAACTGAACGTGACAATCGAACATTCGAATTAGAATAGGTTTTTGCTTCACACTGGATTTTTCAGGCGGATAGGCTAAGTTAACATAACCGTTGTTTCGAGCTAGACTGCTTTCATTTTTTATTAGGTTAAGGAAAAGTGCAGGTGCGAGCCACTTCAATTGATTTTGACAAATATATTACCAGCTACCCAGATTTTCCGAAGCCGGGAATTTTGTTTCGTGATATCAGTCCCTTGTTGGCATCAGCCTATGGGATGAGCTGTGCGATTGATCAACTTTCTGCTCAGGTTTCATGCTTTGAAGTAGACCTTGTTGCTGGTATAGAGTCACGCGGTTTTCTGTTTTCTACCCTGCTCGCCGCACGCCTTGGCATTGGGTCCATGATGATCAGAAAGCCGGGCAAACTGCCTGGAAACCTAGTCCATGAAAGTTACGACCTTGAATATGGAAGTGCGGAATTGACCATGCAGGCAGATGCGCAGGTGGCTGGCCGGGCGGTGTTGCTGATTGATGATCTGTTGGCGACAGGCGGGACAATGATGGCAGCAAAATCTTTATTGCGGAGCTGTGGGGCGGTGGTTCCTGCTAGCGTTGTAATTATAGAATTAGCGGCGCTTGGTGGGCGTGCGGTGCTGGATATGCCTTTGATTGCCCTAAAGATCTATGATGACTAAATTTGACCCAAGAACAACATTACTTGTTGTTGCTTTAGAGGACGAGCTGCCGCAACAATTGGCGGTGGGGTGGCAAATTGTTTATAGCGGTGTCGGTAAGGTGAATGCTGCTATCACCCTCTGTGATGCACTTGCATACTATCGGCCTGAGCGGGTAGTAAACTATGGGAGTGCGGGTGCGTTGCGTAAGGGCTTATCGGGCCTTTGCCGTGTAACACGTTTTCAACAACGTGATATGGATGCACGAGCGCTTGGTTTCTCACTTGGGCAAACACCATTTGAAAATGATGTTATTATTGATCTTGATGGTGATGGTTTGAGCTGTGGTACTGGTGATAATTTTGTAAGTGCGCCGCCAGAAATGAGCAGCGATATTGTTGACATGGAAGCATATGCGCTGGCTAAAATCTGTCAGCAAAAAGCTGTTGAATTCCATTGCTTCAAATTTATTTCAGATAATGCCAATGGTGGTGCGGCCAGTGATTGGAGCCAGCAATTGGCGGTTGGTGCAAGATTATTCTCCGAGGAAGTCCTGCGAAAGCATAGTCATTTTGGGTAATCAGCATGGAAAATTACTTATCTCTATCACGCATTTTTTTGTTTTTGAGCGCTCTTTTTGTTTTCCAAGTGGCATCAGGTACCGCTATGTCGTATGAAGAACCAAAATATACCGTTGTCAGCCAGACGGATACGTATGAGGTTCGGCTTTATAAAAATCGAACCGTTGCTGAGGTAACTTTTGACACAGATAACGGTGGGTTTAGAGTTCTCTTTGATTATATTTCAGGTGCCAACCATGGTTCAAGAAAAGTAGAAATGACGGTTCCTGTCACTCAATCAGAGAAAATTGATATGACCGTTCCAGTCACGGAATCAAACACGGATGGCAGAATGATTATGAGGTTCTTCCTGCCAGAGGAATATTCGATGCAAAACGCGCCAAAGCCAACTGATCAAAGGGTTCGTATTGTTGATCTGCCAGAGCAGTATTTCGGGGTTATTTCCTATTCTGGCTTCGCATCAGACAGCAACTTTGAGAAACACCACAGAGAATTGCACACAGTTTTATCGAATGACGGCCTAGTTATTACAGGTCCGCCCGTAAAAGCGACTTACAATTCGCCCTTTACACCACCGTTTTTAAGACGGAATGAAGCGATGTATCCATTAGAGTGGAACTAACCTGTTACACGTCGAATATCATTTAGATTTGGCTGATCTGAAAAATATCTTTGTTCCTGATTCAGTTATAATAAGAAAATACACTGGCAAGATCTGTCCCGTCTTATGGCTTTCAGAGGTCCTATTAATACGCCTAATTATCAGGGTGATCGGATAGTGTTTTGGGGGATGTGGTGCGGAGGTAGTAGATCTGCGTTAATTTGATTCGCGTTCACGTAAACTGGCTATATCAGTGCATTCAAATTTTGACACTCAAAGTGTTACAGCCAATGGTGCGGGCGGGGAGACTCGAACTCCCACGGCCTAGGGCCCACGGATTTTAAGTCCGTTATGTCTACCATTCCATCACGCCCGCATGATCAAATTGCTTCACGTCATAGCGCAGGAGGCTCAATGATGCAAAAGGAAAGCATGCTCCCGGAATAAAAATTGACATTTTATCGCTGGGTAAAGGGAGGTGATCCAGTGATAACATGCAAAAAGCTGGCTGCGGTTGACCGGGCGGATAAGAGCCAAAAACAGGGGTTTCCATTGTGATCATCGGGACGGCGCAAAATGATCGTTCCGAGATGCTCTATCATTGTGCGTGCTGTGGTTCCCACGGGCATTGCTGATGAGCTGCAATCAATTGGGCAGATCCGTTCTAATGTGCGGTGAATGAGGTGCCCGGTAAGGGCTAGGATAACCCATGCATCGGATTGATCAGTCATTGCCAAACTGTTTGATGTCGTTTTGCCAAGCAGGTCGCTCGCTTTGGCCACTGGATCAGGAAATGCATTCTCAAAGCACAGAAACCACTGACCGTGGGAGCTTGGTAACAGCAAACAGGCGTTTTTATCAGTTCGCTCAAATGCTTTTGTGGCGCTTGGATAGGCACTGATAAATAATTTATTAATTGCGGTATCAAATACTGCCTCTTTGCCCATCAAGGGTGAAACCGAAACGATAGATCGCGGGAATACTTCGACAAGGCTTGCCCCATCGACGACTGTGCAGTGGCGATCAAGCGGGCTAGACGCAGTTAATGTGAAATTGGGTTTTTGGTCGGGTGAAGGACTATCCATGAAGCCGAGTTCCTTCTGCGTCATAGAAATGTTGGCTGATTAATTTCACTTTGATATCCTGATTTTCAAGAAGATTAACCGCCCGAACAACATCTCCATGACGCATACTGCCACGGCGAATATAGCCAAGACCAATAGAGGTTTTCAGGTGCGGAGAATAAGCCACCGAAGTCACCCAACCTTCATCATTTTCAGCTGTGTTGGCGGCCCCCACCGGTATGAAATGGGCACCAGCGGTGAGCAAGATTGCGGGGTCAAGTGGTTTAAGACCAACAAGTTCATAATCATCATCACGAACCATTTGTTCGCGGCGGCTCAAAACAAGTCCAATTGAATCCTTCTTTTGCAATACCATCTGGCCGAGCCCCAATTGCCGAGCTGTTGTCTGCCCATTCAATTCATTGCCGGCCACGTGGCCTTTTTCAATCCGCATCACGCTCAGCGCTTCGGTACCGTAGGCAGTGACACCAAATTCTTCGCCTGCTGCCATTAAGGCGCGCATCATCGAATTACCATAACGAGCCGGAACCGCAATCTCGTAGGCAAGTTCACCAGAGAAGGAGATACGAAATAGCCGCGCCTTAACACCACAGCAAATAAGGACTGTACCGCATGCCATAAAGGGGAAGGCGTCATTTGAAATATCCTCTCCAGGATCAATCAGCTTTTCCAACAGGCGGCGGGAATTTGGTCCGGCAACGGCAAATTGGGCATATTGTTCGGTTACTGAAATCAAATGAACGTCCAGATCCGGCCATAAACACTGATGACAAAACTCCAGATGCCGGAATACGGCCACCGCGTTGGCAGTTGTAGTGGTCATCAGATAATGTGTTTTGCTAAGCCGGGCTGTGGTTCCATCATCCATTACCATGCCGTCTTCGCGAAGCATAAGACCATAACGCGTTTTGCCAACTTGCAATTTAGCAAATCCATTTGCGTAGACGCGGTTCAAAAAAATTCCGGCATCGTGGCCCTGAACATCAATTTTACCGAGCGTGGAAACGTCACAAACGCCAACCGACTTCCGAACCGCCAGAACTTCACGATTAACTGATTGCCTCCATTCTGTTTCCCCTGGTTTGGGATACCATTGAGCACGAAGCCAGACGCCGGCTTCAACGAATTTGGCCCCTTGTTCAACCGCCCATACATGCGATGGCGTATGGCGTGTGGGACGAAATTCTTTGCCACGACTGCGCCCGGCAAACGCAGCAATTGGGACGGGCGTGTAAGGTGGCCGGAAAATGGTGGTGCCTGTTTCGGCAATCGTTTTGCCCGATATCTCAGCAAGAATGGCTAGCCCTAGAATATTGGCAATTTTGCCCTGGTCAGTTGCCATGCCAAGAGTTGAATAGCGCTTTAGATGCTCAATCGACCGGAACCCCTCGCGATGTGCCAGTTTTATATCTTTAACGCCAACATCATGTTGAAAATCAACAAATGCATTATTAATGCTGTCTTTGACATACCAAAAAGGTTGGATAGCAAAGTCTTCATCACTTGCACTAGGGACCCTTGTCAAGGCAGGTTTACCACCAAGATCATTTACAACTCTATGCCCTGCTTCTATGCCGCCTTTTAAGCAAGATGCCAGACCCATGGTGCCATTCGCCGCTCCGGTGACAATCATTCCTTCTGGAAGAGTGGGGCCCGGCACAAAACCGGCAATCGCGGCGTTCCAAATAGGTCTGCCACGGTGATGGCAAGTCAAATGCACATTTGGCGACCAGCCCCCAGATACGGCAAGGCAATCAGCTGGAATACGGGTTCCGTTATTGATTAGGATAGAACTTAAACCAAGGCGACCTTTACTGTTGACAACATACCCACCACGCACGCACGGCACACCGGTCGGTGGTATCTTCTGGCAATTTGGCCGAGTGTCAACAATCCCTGTGATTTCAACCCCTGACGCGTGCAAATCTTTTGCGGTTTCCCAGCCATCATCATTATTGGTGAAAATAGCAACACGCTTTCCAGGGGAGACACCAAACCGGTTTACATAGGTTCTAACTGCCCCCGCTAGCATAATTCCCGGCCGATCATTATTACTGAAGGTAATGGCTCGCTCAGTTGCACCACCCGCCAGAATGCAACGTTGACTACGTATATGCCATAATATTTGCCGTACATTTCCATTCGCGTCATGTTCGTTCACCCGCTCTAGCGCCCCATAACAGCCATGATCAAAGGCACCAAAAACCGTGGTTCTCGATAAAATCCGTACATTATCCATTGTGCCCAAGGCGCCAATGGTTTCCGCAGCAAAAATAGCACTGCTCATACCATTTATTTCTGCAGTTTCGGCGTTCAATCTGCCACCGAGACAGAAATCTTCATCGGCCAGAATAACCTGCAATCCAGACTTAGCGGCAGAAAGGGTCGCCATCAAGCCGCTTGCTCCACTGCCAATAACCAGCAGGTCGCAATGTAAGTAGCCTTTATCATATAGGTCAGGATCAGCCTCACCTGATAAACTGCCAAGTCCAGCTGCTTTGCGGATCAACGGCTCGTAAAACTTTTCCCAAAAGGCCGCTGGCCACATGAATGTCTTGTAGTAAAACCCAACCCCAAGCAGTGGAGATAAAAGATCATTGATGGCCATAAGGTCAAACGACAAAAGTCCAATCTTGGTCTGGCTTTTTGCCGTTAGCCCATGGAAAAGTTGGGTTGTAGTGGCGCGACAATTTGGATCCTCGGATGCGCCACTGCCAACTGTTACCAACGCGTTCGGTTCTTCTGAACCTGCGGATAGAATGCCACGCGGACGATGATATTTGAAGCTGCGACCTAACAAGCGTACATTGTTTGCTAGCAGTGCTGATGCCAATGTATCACCAGAAAACCCTGCATAATGCTGCCCATCAAAGCGAAAACTAAGCGGTTTACTACGGTCAATAAGCCCACCGGAGATGCGGTTTATTTGTGAAAGATTTGCCGCGCTCATCTGGGCTGGTCCCTGGCAATCCTGCGTTTGGCTGGTTTTTTTGCGTTCGCTTTTCTGTTTGCTCTCGCACCCTGAGTCGCTGTAGATGATTTGGATGCTTTAGCGGCCGCCGGTGCCTCAGACAACTTTGATGTTTTGGACGGAAGGGCTACATCGCGGGCAAGGTTTACTTCCAGCACCGCATGCGTCACCGTATCCCGCGTAACTACAAGCCATGACCGATCGCCGTGTTCGTGGAACCATAATTCACGGTGCAGTCCAGCAGGATTGTCCCTTAAATACATATAGTTATAAAACGCTTCGTCAGCATCATCTGCTTGCCAGTCAGGGCGGTTCAGCAAGCTTGCATCGCCAAGAATGGTGAATTCGGCGGCATCCCGTGGGCCAAGAAGTGGATGATTGATGATCATTGCGTTAGATCGTTGTTCCTATTAACAGTCAATCAATGAAGGTTTGGCTGGGCACCGGCCCCGCGTTCGTCAAGCATGGCACCGCGTTGAAACCTGTCAAGACGCAGCTTAGCCGCTACTTTATGTGGCTCGTCACGTGCCAAAAGATGCGCAAAACAGAGACCTGAGGCGGGAGTGGCCTTGAATCCGCCATAGCACCAGCCTGCATTTAGATACAACTGATTAATTGGAGTTCTATCGATAATTGGTGAGCCATCCATTGACATATCCATTATCCCGCCCCAGTTACGTAGCACCCGCGCCCGGCCAATCATCGGCATGATGGCCATACCGCCCTCGCACACGTCCTCAAAAACTGGCAGATTACCTCGTTGAGCATAGCTGTTATATCCGTCAATATCCCCGCCAAAAACAAGGCCGCCCTTGTCAGATTGGCTTATGTAAAAATGTCCTGCACCAAAGGTGATTACATTAGGAATGACCGGTTTTAACCCCTCGCTAACAAAAGCTTGTAGAACATGACTCTCAATGGGAAGGCGTAATCCGGCTTTTGCCATGACACGGCTAGTTGATCCGGCAACCGCAACGCCAATTTTACCAGCGTTGATTATGCCACGAGTGGTTTTAACACCAATGCATGTTCCATTTTTGATGATAAAGTCGGTGACCTCGCAATTCTGTATGATATCGACACCGCGCTGATCTGCAGCCCGCGCGTAGCCCCAGGCCACAGCATCATGCCTAGCAGTTCCGGCTCGCGGCTGCAGTAGGCCACCCAAAATTGGGAAGCGCGCATTTTCAAAATCCAAAAAAGGGCACATCTTGCGCAATTGATTCTGGCTCAAAAGTTTGGCATCGGCACCATGAAGGCGCATCGCATTGCCTCGTCTGATAAAGGCATCACGCTGTGCATCGGAATGATAAAGGTTGATAATGCCGCGCTGTGAAATCATCGCATTATAGTTTAGCTCCTGTTCTAAGCCTTCCCATAGCTTTAGCGACTGTTCATAAAAAGGCTCGTTCCCATCGAGAAGATAATTGGACCGGATAATTGTGGTGTTACGCCCAATATTTCCCGACCCAAGCCAACCCTTTTCCAGAACGGCAATGTTGGTCAAGCCATAACGGCTAGCTAAATAAAATGATGTGGCAAGCCCATGGCCACCGCCTCCTATAATAACGATGTCATAGTGGCGTTTTGGCTCAGGTTCCCGCCACATGGGTGTCCAGCCTTGATTGCTATTAAGCGCCTGATTAACTATTGACCAGATTGAATATCGCATGTTTGCTCCAGCGATTGACGACCCTAAAACCAAGCCTGACTGTTGCAAAAATTATCAAAAAGAAAAAGACTTTTTTACCAGAAACTAGTTAAGATGTGGGGTTGATAACCAACGCCACTAGCCACAGCCCGGAAAAGGGATTGATTAGTAAGGACTCGCAGAAAAACCCTTGAATATATGATGATCAGTTCAAATAAGCATGAAAAAACTGGCTATTTTGATGAAAGAAGTAGCAGTGAACATTACGGCACATCGCTCGAGTACGATGTTGCGTTGGGGAAGCGCTAATGCTGGTAGTTGGGTTTGCCAAATATGCTTGACGGATTTGATCTTGCTAGGATTTGCTTACCCTGACTGCTGGACGCAGGGTGAGGCTTAGGAGTTGATCCAAACTCGCAAATTAAAGCAAATTAGAATAATGACAACACTCCAAATTGGTTCTCCGAGGCCAACAAGCGTTTGGCAACTTATCTTATTTGTTTTTTATAACCACCAAGAATGGAAAAACGACGCAGAAAACTTGCTGCGGCGTCATCGGGCGATTGCGGCCTTAGCCTTATATTGGCGGGTGTACCAGCAGGCTTGATAAAAATTTTGGCAGCCTCTTGCTGAGAAAATCCAGCAAGCTGGGTTGCTTCCAGCCAAGCAGCCATCCTGTCCGCCCGTTTAATTGTGCGTTTCACACTCTCAGGAATGATAAGTGGCAGGCCAAACCGCATATTAACGGCGCGATCAAGTCCTGCCTCGATTTCGTTATAAACACCGCCAAGCACATGCTTGAACGGGGTTATCATATCACCAATCACATATTCGGGAGCATCATGTAGTAAAGCCGCCAGATACCATTTTTGATCCAGTTTTGGAGCATTGGCCCTTACAAGTCGTTCTACTATAACGCTATGTTGTGCAACTGAAAAACTGTGTTTGCCGCGGGTCTGGCCGTTCCAGCGGCTGACACGGGCCAGCCCATGGGCGATATCTTCAATTTCGATGTCAAGAGGTGAGGGGTTGAGAATATCAAGGCGTCTGCCGCTAAGCATTCGCTGCCATGCTCGTTCGTCTATAGCATGCTTTTTTGGCTTGGTTTTGACAGATTTGCCACGGCTCCATTTTACTTTTAATTGACGATTTGAAGCAGGTTTTTGCATAAGGACGGTCACAATCATTAGCTGGGATTTCAAGAACCTGTGCTGTAAACCCAGCTTGCAATCCTGACACGGGGGCTGCCTCAAACTGAGTTAGTCGAGCGCGGTACTTTGCCAATTCTGGTAAAAATTTTCAAGCAGCACTAATTTATTGGTTGTCTTGCTTTTATCTTTTAGCCAACGAAATTGATCATCGCTTGGTGTTTTTGTATCATTATTGTATCAAAAAAATGTCGGCTATGCCAAAAATGCATCACGATGCTGTCAAGGGTTGCCTGAATGGATTTTTTTGAGACACAAGAGCGCTATCGCCGCCGCGAGATGCGTGGCTGGTTTGCACTGCTTTCACGTGTTGCTATTGTTGGTGGTACGTTGTGGTTCGGCTGGGTCTGGGGAAAGGCTGAGCAATCTAGCCTGCAAGCGGAAGCGAATCTAGTGATATACGAAAATAACGTGCGGATTAGCGAGCTTAGTAATGAGGTCCAATTATTGCAGCGCTTGCTCGCAGAAACTAAGGCGGCCGGCACAGCAAAATCGGTAACGGGCGAGAAAAATGTTGCTTTGCGGCAGATTATTGCCAAGAAAATTGCGGCTGGGGTTGAGCCGGAACAAATCATTGCGTCTATGCAGGGACTTGGTAACCCCGTTAATTGCAGAGAAATAGCTCGCCATGATGTGGCCGTTGCAACCCCACTTTATGCCGGGCCAGAGTCAAAAATTACTCTCTTTGATGGTGGGTTGAAACTACATGTTGAAGGAAGCCCTGGCAAAAAGGCCCAGCGAAATACGCCTTGGTTTGATCCCAGTCAGCCAGTGCGCATTCGGCAGGTTTTTCTTGGTAGCCAAAAAATAGAATCTGGCGTTGTACCAATGGAAACCATCATCCCAACCGAAGACTGGATATTGAAATTGCGCTTTGAAAAAGCCAGCCTCCACGGTTATGTGACAAGCATTATATCAAGTTGTATCCTTCGCTAGTAGACATGGTTTATGACGACTTGTTCTATTATTTTACGTCTGGACGCTTCATAGAAAATACTTTCGTAATTTGGGCATAATCCATATAGCCAAGACGCGCTAGCGGCTGAAATGCCGTAACATCGACCTTTCCGTCTTTGATAATCTTATCGTCAATATAGATACCGGTAATAGTGCCAATCACCATAATGCCAGCATTTGCATTGTCTGGCTTTGGCAATTCAACAACCTTCCACAATTTACATTCTAACGCAGCCGGTGATGTGGCAACACGCGGCACCGACACGGTTTTACAGTCAGCCATTTCAAGATTTGCAGCGGCAAATTCACTCTCGCCATATGGCAGGTTACCCGAAGTAATATTCATCGCATTGCCAAGCGCGCTACTCACGATGTTAACAACAAACTCTTTAGTCTCTATGACATTGCGAATTGAGTCCTTGTGGCTTGAATTGCTATGCGGGGCACTGCTGAAAATCACCATTGGTGGCTGCTCAGAGATGGCGTTGAAATAGCTATAAGGAGCTAGATTAACACTACCATCTTCTCCGCGGCTGGAAATCCAACCAATGGGGCGAGGCGAGATAATGGCTTTTATAGGATTGAATGACAGGCCTACCTCTTTATGTGTTCCGGGACGGAAATACATAATTTCAACTCCTTGTATATCTCGCGCGACGTTATACGCATCTTTCCAAGGTGAGGACAAGTCATTAAGTGAACCCCCGCACATCAGACCCAATAAATCAAACACATTAGATTTGCGGTATTTAATAAGGTGTACTGGGTCAAGATGGTGTGGTTTCGCCTTTAAGCCTTAATGTGCAGGCACCAGTAAATATCTGTACTACCAAAGACTCCTTGCATAGTGTGTGGGATGGTGCTGGCAGGCCTTGTTGGTCATGCCATATCGTTGCGATTGATAAGACGGCTATTAATGCCAGTAATATCCACATTGTACGGCTCATTATTCTGGTCTCCTTCGCGTTGATCGTTACCAGTTTGTTATATGGTTAGGAAGATCATCCTCATCAACGTTTGTTTCAGTTATAACGCGGGCGGCCACGGAATGTCCGGCAAGACGTGTGCTATCAAGATTACCTGTTACCAGCGGGTGCCAATCGGGAAGGTCCTTATTTTCGTGGATCAACCTGTAAGCGCAGCTTTTTGGCATCCAGCTCAGCATGCTTAAATTATCGGGAGTGAGCAATACACAATCGGGGACATGCTTTTTGCGCTCATCATATTTAGTGCATCGTGCAGTTTGACAATCCAGTAATCTACAGCTCACATCGGTGTGGTGAACCACGCCGGTATCCGCATCCTCTAACTTTAGAACACAGCATTTGCCGCAACCATCACAAAGGGCCTCCCACTGACCCTCGTTTAGCTGGCTGAGAGGAGTAGTTTTCCAGAATTTATTTTTGGGCACAGCTTTGTCCAATATTTAACTTAATTGTGGCTTGTAAAACGTCGCATTAAAGGCGCTGCATTGTTATGATGGGCTGAACACACTTGTAATACCATACCAGACTGACAACGGAAGAAATATTTGTAGTCGATATAAAAAATTCTTACATTCAAATGGGCTAATTGTTATAATCCTTTCGGTTTTTGGAAATATTGGCTGAAATTCCGTTCACCACTGTTTCAGCGTTTCTGCGCAAAGGCCCACCATAATTCTTTAAATGAAGGATTTTCAAACCATGCCGGCTAGCCACTATGGCGAGTAGGTCCCATAATGATCTGCCTTGCCCTCCTAGTTGCATTTTCCTTTTGAAAACGCTGTCAATTACTTGCAGCGCCAGATCGCGGAGTGCAAATTATTGGTATGTCTGACCCTGTTAATCATCATTCAGTTGATTACCGGCTTACCCCTGCTGTGATTTCTCACCGTGATGGTATATTGCGCGCCGATAATTTTGATGATCTTTATTTTTCGGCTGATAACGGTCTTGATGAGAGCCAGCATGTATTTATCGATGGTAACCATATTACTGATCGCTTATTTAATGCGGCGCATTTCACAATTGCCGAAACAGGGTTTGGCACCGGTTTGAACTTTTTGGCGGTGATGAAATTGCTGGAAGATATAACGGCAAAACAGCCGCTAATGCGCCAAATTGATTATATTTCATTCGAAGCACACCCCTTGCCATCTGAAATGATCGCAAAAAGCCACCAAGCATTTCCAGCAATCAAAAAACAGAGTAAAAAATTGATCGCCGCGTTGCCTCCCCACTGGCCCGGGTTGCATCGGTGTAATTTCCTAGGTGGAAAATTGCGTTTGCATCTGGTTTATGGTGATGCAAATGACACACTCGCTAACGCTAATTTTATAGCTGATGCGTGGTTTCTGGATGGGTTTTCACCAGCCAAAAATCCTGAGCTGTGGAACTGTGATTTGCTCTTGGCTATTAGTAGATTAACGCGGGCAGGTGGCAGTTTTGCAACATTTACTGCAGCCGGTTC
>CACEJY010000014.1 GCA_902559985.1 uncultured SAR116 cluster alpha proteobacterium
GTAACCTCTTCAGACTTGTGTTTGTCTAACTCTTTTTGTAACTCCTGTAGAGCGTTACCTAAAAGTCCTTCAACAGCTTTTGGGTCAAATAATGACTGAGCGTTCGCGGGCGTTGTAGTAATACAGTAAAGCAGTGCACCTACAATTAAGGGCAACGGTGACCAGACCATTAAATCTCTCGCTTTTCGAATTGTTAAAAAAAAGATTTATGAAATTTTCTACGGAGTCAATTATTCTATCGCAAAATATATCAAAAAATGCTGTATAGTTAAGGAGTAAAAATGGGTTCATAGGCGGTTTCGGCTTGTGCTCCTTTATCTGACTCGAATGAAATGGAGAGGGCAAAAACCGCCCTTTCACGGCGGCAACAGGGGTTCGAATCCCCTACGGGATGCCAGACTACAACCCAAGTATCGACTCAAAAACAAGCCCTCGGCCTTAACAGGCCGAGGGCTGTTTTTTTGTATTTGTTTTTAGCCTTTAATTGTAATGCGAGCTTGGAAGACGACGCATCATTTGGTAAGTAGCGAGGGAAGCCAGGTTGATGCTTCCGGCAAAAAGATCATAAATATCCCGTATAGAATACCGACGCCAACAAATAATGGCACTTCCTTGAACGCCTTCGCTGGATTTTCTTGAATAACACTGGCGCTCGTATAGATGCCAACACAAACAGGAGGCGTGATCATGCCAATCCCTGCAAAGGCAACAAAAACAACATAAAGGTGAAGAAGGCTTTGGTTGAACGAGATAGTAATTGCTGCAAAAATTGGAACGGTAAGATAGAAAACCGGTACAATCTCAACAAAGGTTCCTAGAATTAGACATATTACCGCCAATGCTATCCAAAAAAGTGTGAATGTCGCTCCCATTTCAGTGAAATAAGCTATGATTTGTTGGGGTATTTGACTGTAGGTAAGCACAACACTTAAAAAAGTGGCAGTCGCGATTATGGCAAAGATAATGGCGGTGATTGTTGCGGTTTCGCGCAGGGCTATTTGCAGTGATTTGAGGGTCAATTCCCGGTAAATGAAAAAGCCCATAAAAATCGCCCAGACGCCTGCAACAGCAGCAGACTCAGATGGCGTCAGCAAACCTGCGTAAATTCCACCCAATATTATGATAGGTGTAAAAAGTCCAGGCATGGCACCCAGAAAACTTTGCCACCGCTCGGCAGAAGATGCTGGTTCTGGGTTGCGAATATTGCGACATTTAACAAGAACTACTAAAATCATCAAGCAAAGCAATATAAGCCCGGGTATCATGCCGGCAGCAAACGTCTGAGAAACAGGTACATTGGTTAAAGCGCTGAATAAAATTGCAGCATTTGATGGTGGTATTAAAGCTTCAAGCAGAGCTGCTGACGCAGCCAGAACGATGACGAAAGGTTTAGGATAACCCTGCTCAAGCATTTTAGGCATCATTATAGTGCCAACGGCCGTGATCGCAGCCAGTATTGAGCCGCAAAAGGCGGCAAAGAACCCCATGGCAATGACCATGGCGATACCAAGTCCACCTGGCCAATGCCCGACTAGTGCAGTTGCAAAATCGACCAAACGCCTCGCGGCTCCACCTCGGAGCATAACCATCCCGGCAAATATAAAAAGCGGTACTGCGACAAGAATATGTTTTGTCATTGCACCGAAGGATACTTGGATTAATGTTGACCATGGCAGACCAAGTCCAAGGATAGCAGCGGCCGAACTTCCAATGCCAAAAACAAGAAAAATAGGAACCGAAATCAGTAGTAGAAACATAGAGGATATAATTGCCAGAGTGTACATGTCCTAGGTATCTCTTCCATTTAGCAATGCCAAAAGCTCGGATAAAACAAGTTCCAATGCGAAAATCGCCATAATAAGAAATCCGGTTGGAAAGGCGAGATAAACCCACCAAACTGGTATTTCAATTTCCAACTCCATTACTTGTCCGAGCTTAAAATAGAGGCTAGTTGCTTCAATTCCTGCCATTAAGAAAATGATCGACGCTATTAATGCAATTAGAGATATAATCAGTCTCAATAGTGAAAGGTTCTGGGGTGAGAGGTTATTGTTTAGAACATCTACCTTGATATGGCTGCCAGATTTCAGCAATGGCCCTAACATTGGGAACACCAACCAACTCGTTAATATCGGAGGTAATTCGATAAACCAGTCATATCCAGTTCCTGACAGGTATCGAACTAACGCGCTCAAAAATAAAGCCAGAACCATGTTCGCAACGATAAATGTTGCGAGGAGATAAACAGCCTTTTCAAGCCATTCATTGAATTTGGAAAAACGAGCAAGCGCAACCGTTAACACCGCGCTTGCTCCATAGGTTTGTTGAGAGCACGCAATTTACTTGCTCGCGAATATCTGGGCCTCTGACAGCGTGTCCTCGTCGAACATATCTGCCATCGCCGGCATAACCTTTTCTTGCATCAATTTATCAAACTTAGCTTTTTCAGCACCGCTGAGTACAGTTACCACCCCGCCACGATCAACAAATTTTTTCAAGGTATCCTCTCCAGCGCCGAGGATCGTATTCGTCGAGATCTGGCCTACCTCAGCGCCAACAGTAAGTACTAGCTCCTGTAGGTCAGTGGGCAGGCTGTTCATCCAGTCCTTGTTGGCCATGATGTATGCGTCGGCAAAGTATTGATAGGGCTTTTGCCCATAAGAAAGGAATTCCCACCAGCTGTAGGCTTCAATTGAACCGGGTGGGCTGTTAATAGTGTCAATCATTCCAGTCTGGAGGGACGTGTAGACTTCGCCTGTAGGCAGTGAGACAGCGTTTGCTTCGAGAGCTTTCCACATTGGGAGTTCGCTTTTCAAAAGGCGTCTCGCCTTTAGGCCCTTCATAACGTCAATGCCTGTCAATTCACGGGCGCTACTGAAAGTCATTACCGGACCAACAGGATTGTACATAATTAATTGTGAGTTGCTCTTGCTCGTTATATCATTCCAGATCTCTTGACCTTTAGCAGACTTGAGAAAGAAATTCCGCTGTTGCTCGTAGGAAGAAAAGAGACCTGGGTATGATGCTACGTTGAAGTTCTTGTTAATTGGGGGGAAACTTACCACGCCAACAACGCCGCCGAGTTCAACCGCGCCGGAAGTAACCGCGCCGAGGACTTCTCTGATCCCAAACAGTTGTTTTGATGGATAATATTCAATTTTTAACCGCCCATTTGATCTTTTGGTGACTTCATCCGCAAACATTTGAGCATGAATTGAGCTTTGGTGTTTGGGGCTCCAATGTCCTGACATCCGCGCAACAATCTGTTCTGCGGCAGCCTGCATCGGCGCAAAAGAAACCGCTAGAATAACAGCGAGAGCCGCAGGCTTTGATGTATTGACAAACTTATTCAAAATAGTTCGTCTCATGTTTTCCTCCATTTTCTTTATTTTCGGTCCATTTGATAAAACGATTGCAGTGCATGGAACGTCTGTCAATCATGTAGGTCGATACTTATGTTGAAAAGTAGGCACAATATTTAGATTTAAGTGTTTTAGGTTAGAAAAGGGTGCGGCTCTTCTAGCTAGAGTAGCAGTGATAAAAATGTCATCATAAAATGAATATATGTCGGTGATAAAAGTCTCAATTGGCGTAATGATGTCTCAAAACAAATGTGTAAATCTTACTTTTGGCGAATTCTTGTCTTAGTTTTCTGAAAAGCCGTTTAAATAAATAAAAGATACTATAATATTGGATTACTGGAAAACGATTAGTGATGAGTGATAGAAAACCTCTTTTTAATGACAGTGAGTTTGAGCTTGACCGACCAACCAGTCGCATGGTTTGCATTTACCATGCGTTGTCGCACCCTGTTCGTCTTACCATTTGCAAATGTTTATTGGCGGGTCCGCTATCTGTCAGTAAAATTTGTGAGCGGCTAGAGCTCAAGCAGTATGCAGTATCGCAACAATTGGCTGTCTTGAGAAAATCAGATGTTGTGGTAACTAAACGTGTTTCAAGGAACGTGATTTACTCTTTAAGGAGTGAGGCTGTGCGCCGCATTTTACGCGTTAGCATCACAAATACAAAAATTGAGGAAGGGTTGTCGCCCATTGGGACAAGTAAAAATGCCAGCGATATTGTCAAGATTTTCGATTAATTGCCTCTGTTTTGTCATATTCATTTTGAGGATTGTATCGATGGCTAAGATCATATTAATTGCTGTTTTGCTTCTAATAGGGTCTCAAATAAATGCAGCAGAGAGAAATGGGCTGTTTCGTCTAGTTTATGTTTTTTCAGAGCATTGCGTATTTTGCAAAGCTTGGGAAAGGGATGTTGGACGTCTTTATGGAGATACGGAATACGCGAAAAAAGCGCCATTATTCAAAATTGATATAAGCCTTTTTAGGGAATATTTCACCGATGTGACACCTAAAATTTTAGTAACGCCAACGTTTATTTTAATGAGTGGAGATGATGAGGTTGGCCGAATAGTAGGTTACCAAAACCGTGATATGTTTTTTTGGGCACTGTCCGAATACATCCCTCATTAATATTGATTTGAAATCCGACATAGAAAAAGAGCCTATGGTGATTTTACCTATTGCGTTTTCCACCACACACAATTGATAATTAAAGGCTGAAACTCTATACTACATTGGTAGATCGGCATAGGCCCTGTTCCTTAAAAATCTGAACATGTTGTTTTCTTCATGTTTAACCGAACGCTCGTAATAATTTGAATGGAAGGTGTCTCAATATGGTTGCTCAAAAAATGACATTAATACCGCGTCGGCAGGCAATGCGCCTTTTAACGGGTGTGGCGGCCAGTTCTTTGTTTCCTCTTAGGAGTTTTGCTACTCCTGACAAAGTTGCCAGTCGCATTTCTGAGATAACAAATGGTAAAAAAGTTAGCGATATTGATATCTACCTTGATATGCCTGAAATTGCTGAAAATGGTAATCAAGTCAAAATTGTTTTTGAAATCGATAGCCCGATGAATGAGGACGAGTATGTGAAAACGGTTTTTGTTTTCGCGGATGGAAATCCCGAGCCCGATGTAGCAAAATTTAATTTTACACCTGCAATGGGGGCGTGCGGTGCTACCACACGTATGCGTTTATCAAAAACACAGAACGTAATTGTTTTGGCTGAGATGAACAATGGTGTATTTGCGAGAGCCGATACTAAGGTAAAAGTTACAATCGGTGGCTGTGGTGGTTGAGGAGAAAAAGGATGGCAAAAGTTAAAGCGCGAGTAAAAGTGCAGAAAAAAGCGAGTGTTGGTGAGGTCATTGAAATTAAGACGTTAATCTCGCATCCAATGCATAGTGGCCGGGCTGTTGATGCTGATGGTAAAACAATACCACGTAATATTATAAAAAGTTTCACCGCAAAATTTAATGGCAATACGGTATTTAACGCAGATTTAAAACCATCTGTGGCATCCAATCCGTTTATCGTCTTTCCCTTTAAGGTCACCGAGGCTGGCACGTTTGATTTTATCTGGGTTGAGGATGGCGGCAAAGAATACACGGCTTCAAAAAATATGAAAATTGCGTGACGCTGTGTAATAACCAAAACAAATTGTAGCTCTTGACTCACGAAGATAGTGAACTGATGCAGTGGATATCAGAAATAATGGGAGTAAAAAGGTAAACATGACTAAAAAACATGATCAAAGCCTCTCACTTTCACGACGCTCTTTATTGGGGGGAGCGACCGCTTTGGGTGCTGCATCAGTTTTAAATTCGGCAAGTGCAGGCGAGGTGAATCCTGATAATTTACCACCGAATGTGCCGGAATGGACGCCCTATCTAGGCGAGGGCGTAGATGCAAATCCATATGGCCTGCCGTCTGAGTTCGAAAGTCATGTCGTGCGGCGTAATGTCGAATGGCTGACAGCGAGTGCGGAATCGTCCGTAAATTTTACACCGCTTCACGAACTCGATGGTATTGTAACACCGAACGGGCTGTGCTTTGAACGACATCACGGTGGGGTACCTGAGGTTAATCCTACTGATTTCAGGCTTATGATAAATGGTCTAGTAGATCGACAGTTAATATTTACGCTTGATGATTTACGCCGCTTTCCGCAAACAAACCGCTTTTATTTTTTGGAATGTGCTGCCAATGGCGGTATGGAATGGCGTGGTGCGCAATTGAACGGGTGTCAGTACACTTTTGGCATGGTGCACAATGTTCAATATACCGGCGTGCGGTTGTCCGACATTTGCCGGGAAGTCGGAGTCAAGCCAAGTGCAAAATGGGTGTTAGCAGAGGGGGGGGACTCTGCTGGTATGACCCGCTCCATCCCGATTGAGAAGATTCTCGATGATTGTATGGTCGCTTATGCGATGAATGGTGAGGCGCTTCGTCCCGAGCAGGGGTATCCAGCTCGCTTAGTCGTGCCGGGATGGGAAGGCAATATGTGGGTGAAGTGGCTTCGTCGTCTTGAATTTGGCGACATGCCTTATATGGCTCGTGAAGAGACATCAAAATATACTGACCTAATGAAGGATGGAAATGCGCGCATGTTCACTTGGGTGATGGACGCAAAATCTGTTGTCACGTCGCCTTGTCCAGAAAAAGCGATAAATAATAGAGGAGTGCAGCTTTTAAAGGGAATTGCATGGTCTGGTCGAGGTAAAATCAAACGAGTGGATGTATCATTGGATGCTGGACGTAACTGGCAGACTGCTGAATTACATGGGCCGGTGCTGGAGAAGTCACTTGCCCGGTTTACCATGCCTTTTGAGTGGAATGGTGAAGAGATGTTGATTCAGTCGCGCGCGATTGATGAAACGGGTTATATCCAGCCAACTATTCAAGCGCTACAAGCTGAAAGAGGTGTAAACTCTATTTATCACAATAATGCAATCGCGACTTGGATGGTCAATAAAGACGGAAGCGTGGATAATGTCAGGCTTGGCTAAGCAAAAGAAGGCAGGCTTATTAAGCATTGGTTTTGTCCTTACGCAATTTTCCTTTTCTCCAGTGTTTGCAGAACAGCGGCCATTTAACTTAGGCTCAATCGCCACTGCAGAACAGGTGGCAGGATGGGATATTGACGTTCGTCCAGACGGACTGGGAGCTCCAATCGGAGCTGGAAATGCTATTGACGGGGAAGCGGTGTATACCGACCGCTGTGCCTCTTGTCACGGTGATTTTGGAGAGGCTGTTGATAATTGGCCAGCATTGGTTGGCGGTGAGGGTACATTAGCAAGCCATGATCCGGTCAAAACAACTGGGAGTTATTGGCCGTACGCTTCAACCATGTACGATTATATTTATCGAGCAATGCCATTTGGTGAGGCTCAGTCGCTCACCTACAATGAGACCTACCAGATTGTCGCTTACTTGCTGAACATGAACGATATTATCGACGACGACTATGAACTTAATAATAAGAATATTGGAAAAATTGAAATGCCGAACCATGCAGGTTTTTTGATTCCTGACCCTCGACCCGATGCGCAGTCCATTTCTGGGGACCCGTGCATGAATGATTGTAATGTCCCGACGCAAATCATTGGCAAGGCCAGGGATATTGATGTGACTCCAGAAAATGAGAGTTAATTTTTCTCGGAATTTCGGTTACTTTATTGATGGTTTTGGCAATTAAAAAGGGCCACGTAAGTATCACGAGGTTACAAAATATATAATGAAGTATGAGATCAAGAAGGGGTGTTAATAATATAGACGCCGCATCAAAAGTCTCAGTGCCAATGGATATTGATAATCTTCGCAAGGGTTTTTATGCGTTCACGTCGAGAATTCCTTCAATTAGCTGCAGTAAGTGCGTCTTATTTTGCTGGTACCTCAAATTTTGCGAGGGCTGCTGCGCGACAGGTCCTAACCCAAGATGACTTGTTAAAATTTGAGTCTATAGGCCAAGTAACACTGTTACACATAACCGATATGCACGGACAACTGAATCCTGTTTATTTCAGACCACCATCTGAAAACTACGGTGTTGGTGCCTTTGAAGGTGTCCCCCCACATCTTATTGGTGCCGAATTCTTGGAACATTTTAATATTCCAGCCGGCTCCGCTTATGCCTATGCGCATACAATGGTTGATTACGTTTCTCTGGCGAGAGCTTACGGCAAACTTGGTGGTTTAGATAGAACTTCCACCATAATAAAAGCAATTAGGGCGGAACGCGGTGAGGACCGGGTTCTTCTCTTAGATGGCGGGGATACATGGCAGGGTTCCTACACTTCATTGAAGACACAGGGCGCTGATATGGTCACGGCTATGAAAGCACTCCGACCAGACGCGATGGTTGGACATTGGGAATTTACTTTTGGGAAAGATCGTGTTGAAGAACTGATTGATGAAATGGGCTACCCTTTTCTTGGAAGTAATTGTTTCGACACTGAATGGGAGGAACGTGTTTTTGATAGCACCGCTTACTTTGAAAAAGGGGGGGTCAAGGTGGCTGTAATTGGCCAGCATTTTCCCTACACACCAATTGCAAATCCAAGCCATTTGATTGAGGGTTGGTCCTTTGGCATAAGGCCCGATGAGATTCAAAAAAATGTTGATGAGGCACGTGGTAAAGGTGCTGAAGTAGTCGTTCTGCTCTCCCATAATGGATTTGATGTTGACCAGAAATTGGCGACTGAAATAAATGGGATTGACGTTGTACTAACGGGCCACACCCATGATGCCGTGCCTGAGGCCATACGCATCAATAACACACTTATTTTATCATCTGGTTCGCACGGCAAATATCTTGGCAGAATTGATTTAAAGGTGAGTGGTGGAAAAGTTGTTGACGCCAATTCCACTCTTATTCCTATATTTTCTGATGTAATTGCTCCGGATATCGAAATCACCAAGTTGATAGGTGAACTGCGGGCACCCTATGAAAAAGAATGTCGCCGCATCATTGGTCAAGCTGGTGCACTATTATACCGTCGTGGTAATTTTAACGGCAGTTGGGACGACGTTATCTGTGATGCTATTCGGGACCAGAAAGATGTTGAAATAGCTCTGAGTCCGGGTTTTAGGTGGGGCACCACACTTCTTCCGGCACAACCAATAACTATCGATGATATCTATGCGCAAACTGCCATGAATTATCCGGCTGTTTACCGCACATATATGACCGGTGAACAGCTTAAGACCATGCTTGAGGATGTTTGTGATAACCTTTTCAATCCTAACCCGTATTACCAACAGGGAGGGGACATGGTGAGAGTGGGTGGCGTGTCTTACGAGTGTGCTCCAAAGGAACTTATAGGGAAACGAATTCGGAACATGGTGATTAGCCAAACTGGAGAACCCATAGAACCCGGTAAGAAATATACTGTTGGCGGTTGGGCATCGGTAAATCCCAAAACGACGGGACCCCCAATATACGATGTGCTTGAAGATTACATTACTCGTAAAAAAATTGTTCGGCCCTCTGGTACCGATTACGTTAAAGTTACTGGCGTATCGTAGTTACACGATCTCATCTTACTATAATAAAAAAGGGCAGCCATTCGGCTGCCCTTTTGTAATTTGTAATAAGGCTTAAGAGAACATATCGGTTGTAATTCCTTTATACCAACCCTCTGACTCCTCATAAGTAGCTTTACGCACATCTGCGCTCTCACCACCTTGCGAAATGAATTTATCCACAACATCAATTTTTTCAGCGCCAGCTTTATAATTCGCGCCAACCTTAACGCCGTCATTTGTCGCGATAAGTGACCAGCAAGTATTTGCAAAGCGTGGCTCGAACACCCTGCTGCCAGTTAGCTCACCACGAATAGCATTTGCTGCTACCTTTGCCTGGCTATTAGCGGAAAAACCTGATTTTGGCATTGAAGAAGCAACAGAAGCATCCCCCAAAACATAAATATTAGGATCAGCTTTTGATGCCATTGTGGCAGGAATTATAGGTGCCCAATCACCATCTGTTACCCCCGCACTCTGAGCAATCGTCCCCGCTCTTTGTCCCGGTACCACACAAGCTGCATCCGCTTTAAACGTGTCTAGATCGGTCTCAAACTCCATTGTTTGAGCATTAATAGACTTTAATCCCCCGTGTGTATCTGGTGCAATCCATTCAATCATTCCTGGATAATGCTTTTCCCATCCAGCGGTAAAGAGGCCCATTTTTGAGAATTTTGGCTTAGGATCAAGGATAATGATTTTTGCGGTTGGATTGGATTTCTTAAAGAGATGCGCAATCATTGATACCCGCTCATATGGCCCAGGTGGACACCGATATGGATTGGGTGGGGGTACCATCACAAAAGTACCGCCTTTTTTCATATTTATGACCTGGTTGCGCAGCAACTGGACTTGTGTTCCCGAGGTCCAAGCATGAGGCATACGGCTTTGCACTTCAGGAGAATAGTTAGGAACACTATCATACTTTAAAGAAATTCCCGGAGATAACACTAGCTTATCGTAAGCAATTGAACCGCCAGAGCCTAATTTTAATACTTTAGCTCCGTTGTCAACTGACGTTGCCCATTCATGTACAACATTGACACCGTTGTTCACTGCAAGACCGTAATAATTATGGCCTATTGAAGCGTAGTTTCTGAACCCACCAAGATAAAGATTTGAATAGAAGCAAGTGTAATAACGTTTTGATGCTTCCACTAATGTTACGTCAACGGCACCTTTACTATCCTTTGCGATATACCGAGCCGCTGTTGCGCCGCCCGCACCACCGCCGACCACAACAACACGTGGCCGTGCACCAAAAGCTAACGAGGGTGCAGCAAGAATTGCTGTACCGAAAGCGAGGCCGGTGGCAAATTGTCTACGTGAAAAATTTGACATGTTTCCTCCCACTTAAAACAAGCTGTTTAAATATATACATGAGCTTTATGTTAGGAAATATTTTTCACTTTAGTAAAGAAAACATAAGACATATATAAATTTATGCATATAAATTCAGGCAGTGCTTAAGCCTATTTAGAAGATAACGAGGCAAAATAAACCGCGAGCGACGCAATCTGTTCATCGTCAAGCCTGCTTGCCACCAGTTGCATTACCTTATTCTCAAGTTCTTTACTTCGGTAAGATTGTAAAATGTAGACAAAAGAATCAGCGTCCATTCCCGAAATATTTGGAATACCATCATTAGCAGCGCCGCTGCGATGACAAGTTACGCACTCACCAGCTAAATACTCTCCGTAAGCGATATCAGCATTTTTAATTAAGTTTTCCGCCTGAACGCATTGGATAGATGCTACTGAGATAGATATTGCCGCCATAAAAGTTAATATAAACCGGGACATAATTTTTCTCCTGACATCAATAAAAAAATTTTCGGTTTTTTAAAGGCGCGAGTGGTGCCAATGCAAATGATCCTTCATAAATGTTGAAATAAAGAAATATGAGTGATCATAATTCTCGTGCATTCGTAATTTGATTTTTATTCCCGCATCCTTGCAAGCGTCAACCAATAGCCAAGGTCTCAAACCGTCTTGGAGAAAACTGTCACCTTTCCCTTGGTCAACAAAGAACTCTGGGAACAGGTGGCCATCCTCGATCAATGAAACTGCATCGTATTTTCGCCATTCGTCATTTTTTTGTCCCAAATACTTCTCAAATGCGGGCGTTGACCAACTTGCATTCGAAGGTTGAGAAATTGGCGCAAAAGCCGAGCAGCTCTTAAACCGTTTTGGGTTTTTTAGTGCCATAGTCAACGCGCCATGGCCTCCCATTGAGTGTCCAAATATTCCTTGCCTGCTCATATCAACTTTGAACTTATTATCAATTAGCTCTGTTAATTCATGTAATATATAGGAATACATATTGTAGTTCACTGAAAATGGCCGCTGAGTAGCATCTAAATAAAATCCAGCGCCTAAACCAAACTGCCAATTATCTCTCTCATCAGGGACATTGTCTCCTCGAGGGCTAGTGTCTGGACAAACGATAGTAATGCCGAGTTCTGCTGCGATTTCCCGGTATTCACCCTTTTCCATAACATTTGAATGGTTACACGTAAGTCCGGATAAATACCACAAAACCGGTGGCGGGGTTTCTCTATTGGGTGGAGTGAAAACTGCGAATGTCATTTCACATTCGTTGGTTTTGGCAAAGTGTTTGTATACACCTTGCACACCACCATGAGACATGTTTTCTGAAATTACCTCCATTTAGTACACTACTACGGAGCGGATAGATTCGCCAGCATGCATTAGATCAAAGCCTTTATTGATTTCATCGAGCTTGAGAGTATGGGTAATCATTGGATCGATATCAATCTTGCCATCCATGTACCAATCAACAATTTTGGGTACATCAGTCCGGCCACGTGCCCCGCCAAATGCAGTGCCCCGCCAACTGCGTCCAGTTACAAGCTGGAAAGGACGTGTACTGATTTCCTGACCAGCGCCAGCAACACCAATGATAATTGATTCACCCCATCCTTTGTGAGCGCATTCAAGAGCTTGGCGCATTACATTAACATTGCCGATACATTCAAAAGAATAATCGGCGCCACCACCTGTCAATTCAACAAGATGTCCAACAAGATCATCCTTGAGTTTTGATGGATTTACAAAATGTGTCATGCCAAATTTTTCGCCCCAGGGCTTTTTGGCATCGTTCATATCAACACCAACAATCATCCGGGCCCCAATCATGCGTAGCCCCTGAATGACATTCAGGCCAATACCGCCAAGTCCAAAGACTACGCCAACGCAGCCTGGCTCAGCCTTGGCCGTATTGATCACCGCGCCAATCCCAGTTGTAACCCCGCATCCGATATAACAAATCTTATCGAAAGGTGCGGCCTTATTAACTTTGGCAAGTGCAATTTCAGGCAGGACTGTGAAGTTGGAAAAGGTCGAGGTTCCCATATAATGCAGAACAGGCTTTCCTTTTATAGAAAACCGGCTAGTGCCATCGGGCATAACGCCCTGGCCTTGCGTGGTGCGAATAGCCTGACACAGATTTGTTTTGGGATGCAGACAATAATCACATTCGCGACATTCAGGCGTGTAAAGAGGGATTACATGATCACCCACCCCAACACTTGTAACACCAGAACCTATCTCGCGGACAATACCAGCCCCTTCATGCCCCAGAATAGCTGGAAACAGGCCTTCAGGATCAGCCCCGGAAAGGGTGAATTCATCAGTATGACAAATGCCAGTCGCCATGATTTCAACAAGCACCTCGCCATCGCGTGGACCATCAAGATCTACTTCCATAACTTCTAATGGTTTGCCAGCCTCAACCGCAACAGCCGCTCGTGTCTTCATAAATTGCCTCCCTTGAACCTAAACCAAAATTCTAAACAAAAGTACAATATCAAGTTGAATTAGTAATATTAAACCACGTTTTTTAGGCTAAAAGCCGCAAACGCCAAAGCGACTAAACCGATAAATTTGTTGGAAACCTCGCTATTAAAAAGGTTGGTCTCAACAAACATCATGATGGTCAAGAACAGCATTGCAATAAAATTCATTAAACCAAAGGCAAACATGGTTAGCATTAAAGGGCCGCAACTGACAGCACAGGAGATGCCAAGCTTTGTTCCGGCTTGAAAGTTAAACCTAACGCCAACCGATGTTTTTGCGGTTGAAGCTAGCAGTTGGTTTCGAACACTACATGACCGCAACTTAATTTTTGAAAATTGATAAATTCCTACCAAAGTCAATAAGAGGAATGCCAACAATGAATGAGTTATTACCATCTCGTTACTAAGCAAGCCATTGGTATGCAAAAACCATTGAATAAAAATGCCGACAACACAGAACAACATCCAAACTGCTAAATAGCCCAGCATGAACCTACAAAAATTTTTGAAGCTAATGATCGTAGAATTAAGAAAGGGTAAAAGGCTTGGCAGCATCATGGCAAAGATCATAAAAACCCACATCAAAAAAGACTCTAGCCAGGTTTTCACGCTCCAACCGGCCTCTAATGTTGTACATATTGGCAAATAGAAAATAATTGATTCAGGTCCGAAGAAGATCTTTTCTCTAAACGTATCAAAAAATTGCATTCCAGGCCCAAGAGCATTGAACCCGGTGCCGACAGACGCGAAAACTACTTGAACCGTTGTATATAGCCAGCCAAGAAAAACAAAAGCCAGGCCAATCCAGATAGGCTCTATGACTGGAAATTCATTTTTCATTTGGTTTTTTACTTGTGCCATTTTTTGTCTTTGATTCCTTTACGCAACGAAGGCTTTCGCATTGACGTTGAATTCATGCACAAACAGTGCACATTGACAATCTTTTCTGGCTGTTTAATGCTTGTAATGTACCGTTTGGTCTGTACACTGAATGGTGTATTTATAAAAACAGTAAAATATTAATAGGGGAAGTCCAGATGTCTCTCGCACCCATAGATTATGATTTTGGAAACGCGTCAAACTATTCATTCGCGACAACGATTACTTGCGCAAATGAAGATGCACGGAAAATGTTCGTTGAAGGCTTCGGACATATGCTGAATTTTAACCACGAACAAGCAATTGCGTGCTACATGAAGGTGGCCGAACACGACTCGAACTGCGCAATGGCATATTGGGGTATAGCATACTGCGTCTCCTCGAACTACAACTGGACGCCTGGCTTGGGCTCTGGCTTTGATCCAATTCAACAGGCTATCTCTCTTAAAGCGAATTGTTCAGAATTAGAACAAGATCTCATCGATGCATTAGCCGAGCGCCACTCTAAAGAAGCACGTGATGCAGCTGACCCTTCAGTGCTTAATATGGGTAATACACCAGAACTCAATGCTGCGTTCGCAGCAGCTATGGCTCCTCTTTATGAAAAATATAAAGGCAATTTGGACGTTGCTGCAATCTATGTAGAGGCTCTCATGAACCTCAAAGCATGGCAATTGTGGGACAAGAACACCGAGACTGGTGAAATCACACCGGCGGATGACAACACACTGACTTGCGTTAAAGTTATGGAAGATGCCTTTGAGAATATCGACGGCGCAAAAGAACATATTGCATTGTGCCATTTATATTGTCACTGCTTGGAGCTGTCTCCATTCCCTGAACGAGCTTTACCTGCAGCTGATGTGCTACGCACTGCCATGCCGAGCATGGGTCACCTTGTGCACATGCCCTCTCATATTGATGCTTGGGTTGGACAATGGAAAGAGGCCGTGGAATGCAACATCGCTGCTGTAGAAGCTGATGATAAATACGTTGAACTCACTGGCAACGAATCACAATTTTACAAGTTTTATAGAATGCATAACCACCACTTCGTGGTCTGGTGTGCAATGTTTGAAGGCCAATATGAAACCGCCATGAAATACGCTCGGAAGGCGGCGGCTGCAAATCCCGCAGGTGACGAGAATTCAGGCGTACAGTTCATGCTTGCTGGGATCATACCAATGGGCGCAATCTTCCTTGAATCCTATGTCGCCCTGCCATTCCATGTAATGATCCGATTCGGAATGTGGGATGATATAATTGCTGAACCGACCTTTTCAGACAAAGAAGTCTTCGCATCCACTATCGTAACACAACACTACGCTCGTGGTGTCGCCTATGCCTCCAAAGGCATGGTCGCGGAAGCGGAAGCAGAACAGGCTCTCTTTTATGAAGCACTCAAAAACCCAGCACTTGCTGGTCGCGTGCTACATAATAATTTGATGTACCAAGACCCAAGCGATGGCCCGTGTATTCACTTGGTTAATGCTGCTGTTTTGGACGGTGAAATCGAATACCGCAAGCAGTTCCTAGCCAAGGCTCGCGGTGAAGCATCTGACTTTACCGCTGCTTTTGACCATTTACGTCGCGGTGTCAATCTCTCACTAAACCTTGCGTACAACGAGCCATGGGGGCAAATGCAACCTGTGCGCCATATTCTTGGTGCATTACTTTTCGAACAAGGCGAGATAGAGGAAGCAGAAGCCGTATACCGTGCTGACATCAAACTTTGGAAAGACAACATGTGGGGCTTATTGGGTCTCAAACTCTGTCTCGAAGCACGAGGCGATGCGCCTGAGGAACTCGCTGAGGTCACTGCTTTATTCAATGAGCGCAGCTCGCGTGCTGACATTGTGCCAGCAAAAACGTGTTTCTGTGCTCAAGACAGCATCGCTAAGAGTTGCTGTTAATCAGCTGTTACTTCTTATCTGATAATAAAAGGGGGCGGTTCTTTCCGCCCCTTTTGCGATAAAACATTGATGATTTCCATCCAATGGATTGAAACTGTTTATCAAATAAATTGGAACGTTTCGATCGCCGACCATCAGCAAGTAACAGCGATCAATCTTCGCGGCGCAACAACAGGATTGAAAAAGCATAATCACGTGGCCTCTAGAAAAGCCAAGAATGAATTCATTCAGATTGTCCACACTGGCTTTTAAGGGTATAAATTCCTTGTAAAAAAATAAAAGATATATGCTGATAAAATTGCTTTGGTCCGTCGACTCTCAGCTCTTTTCTACTAGGCTTTCAGCTTCCTAATCTCTTCGGCCAGTGCGGGCATAATTTCCTGAGAGTTTCCTACTATACCAAAACGAGATGATTTGAATATTTCCGCATTTGGATCAGAATTGACCGAAACAATGGTCTTTGAATTTCCACAGCCCGCCATATGGTGGCTAGCGCCGGATATTCCGACCGCAATGTAAAGTTCAGGTGCCACTGTGCGCCCGCTCAACCCAATCTGGTAAGAGCGTGGACACCAGTCCAAATCACAGGCGGCACGACTTGCACCAACAGCTCCATCCACCAGTTCTGCAATTTCATTGAGTGTTTTAAATCCTTCTGGACCGCCTAAACCAAGCCCACCACCTATCACAATTTTTGCACTCTCCATCTTTACTCCGTCGGCTTTTTCCGTTTCACGGTTGACAACACGAGTGCGTATCGAATTTTCATCAAGAATTGAATCCACATGTTTAATCTCACCGCTGCGCTCCATCATAGGTGGGAGGGCCTGTTGGCTTTTTGAACGAACAGTAGCTAACGTAGGTGTCTTGGTGAAAGTGACCACTTCGCGCGCAAGGCCACCAAAGCAGCTTCTGGTCATGTGTGGTTGTCCATTCATAACCTCAATGGATTCACAACCGGTAGCCACATCTACATCAAGCCGGAAGGCGAGGCGGGGGGCAAGGTCAGTGCCAGACTCCGAATGTCCAATTAGAACAATAGCGGGCGCCACCTCAGCAATTATTTTGGATAGATCTGGCAACCAGGCTTCAGCATGAAAGTTGGCAAAAATTGAGTTATCATTAATTAAAACTTGATCTGCACCGTGTGCAATCAGTGTTTCACCAGTAGTTTCCATGCCAGTACCGAACGCGACCGCGGTGACTATTCCCCCCATACTGTCAGTTAGATACCTTGCCAATGCCAACATCTCCAAACCTAGATCGATTGGTTGGCTTTCCGAGACCTCGACAACTACGAGAACACCATTATTATTGTCAGTCATCATTTGTTCCTATATCAATTTTGCTTCACGCATGTGCTGAGCCAATGCGGCAGCTATATCTGCTGGTGTATCTCCACCAATGAATTCACACTCTATGTCGTTCACTGGGATATAGAGGCGCTCTAGTTTGTAACGCATAGCGGTAGAACCCACCTGTGTCTCATCAAGGCCAATATCATCAGGCATCCATTCATTAACCGGTTTCTTCGCCGCGCGCATGGTCTCCCGCATTGATGCATGGCGGACTTTGCCCAACTCGTTGGAGATAGTTACCAACGCTGGTAAATCTGCTTCAACTGTCTCAATACCATCCTGAAGCACTCGTTGAACTGTGACGACACCGTCATTAATCCGCACGTCACGCGCGAAAGTGATGGCTGGAATATCTAAAATTTCGGCTATTCCTAGCCCTACAACGCCAGCGTCCCCGTCGGCAGCTTGACGCCCAGTCAAAATCAAGTCCACATCACCAATGGTGCGGATTGCCTCAGCCAAGTTACGGGCAGTGACGTACCCACCACTACCATCAAAGACTGAATCACTGAGCAAAACGGCATTATCAGCACCTAGAGCAAGCGCCGCTTTGATGGGCGCACGGGAGGCTTTTGACGCGATAGTCACAATTGTTATCTCTACGTCTGCGTCCTCTCCTAAGCTATCACGTATCCTCAAAGCAGCTTCAACTGCTTGTTCATCAAATGGACTTAGAACAGGTTGCAAACCAGATACTGGAATCAAGACTTTTGCTTGTTCGTCAATGCGAAACTGAGCAGATGGGATCTCAGGATTTTGGATCTGTTTGACACACACCACGATCTTCATAGAAAAATCACCCTTTCTCAACAGTAATTATTTCAGGCACGATGCCGTCAAAGTGCTTGCGCTGAAAATTCCAGTCCATAGTCGGTTGCACTCGACCTTTTTCGTCGGTTCCACGCGCCATCACTTTGTACTGTCCTGGTTCAGCAACATCCCAAACATAGTGGAACCGTCGCCATAGCCAGCGGTCGTTAGATTCCTCGATGGTTGCATCGTTCCAGCTTTCACCCCCGTCAGTACTGATCTCAACCCGAACCACGGCACCTTCACCACTCCAGGTTCGACCAGTGATGGCGTGTGTACCGCACTTGATTGGACCATCGTCGTCTCGAGGCGAGGTAATTAATGCTTTGACACCAAGCTTTTTCATCGGCTTCTTGTCGGGATCTTCTGGAGATTTGCCGCTCACAAAATAGTGGGTTTGATAATAGAAATCGGGCGTATGATCTAGCACTTCTATTTTTTCAATCCATTTTACCCACCAATTTCCAGCCCAACCCGGCACAACTAGTCGCAGTGGTGCACCATGTACATGTGTCAAGTACTCACCGTTGTGAGCCCATGCTAGAATTGTGTCTTCATGGAGGGCTTTTTCGATCGGCATCGCCTTTGCGTAATTGATGATACCAGGATCAACCACATCAAAGTCAGTACGTCCAACTGAGAGGTATTGGGTTACTGGATCAGGTTTGCCTTCATCCCAACCATGAAGGGCGACAGACACCGCACCTTCTTGTATGCCAGCAAGCTCAAGCACAGTCTTAAAGGGCACTCCAGTCCATTCACCACCACTGACCAGTCCCGTCGTTGGAATAGACTGAAGGATATTATTAATGTCTAGAGCCTCTTCGCCGTCTCCGGATTGGCGCCAACCGCCTTCTTCAGCTTGGACAACCCGCAAAGAGGGCTTCGGTACGTTTTTACCTTCTTCGATATAGTCCCAAAATTCACCATCATTTCCCGCACATTCGGTCACTGCACGTACTGTGCGCCCCGGCAACTTTCGAATTTCCTCAAGAGTGTATTCAATTGGATTATCAACCATTCCACCGATTGAAAATGAAAAATCATCTGGATGAACCGGATCAGGCATATTGAGTTGAGCGATCACATAATATGCGTCTGTTGGTGTCAGCACTCCCTCTAGATCAAGGACTGGAGAACGCGCAAATATAGTTCGCCCTTCAGAGTCTTTACTTGGCATCACACGGGCCCGTTTACGATCGGGCCAACCCATAACCCATTCACCTTCGAGTTCCATCTCTTCTGACATATTATCACTCCTGCTTAGTGGTATTTCTGTTTAAATAATTTTGAAAAGTCTTCTTCGTTTAAAGGCCCTTGAGCGCCATAGTGTAAGTGGTAGCGGTGCCATCAACACAAAGGTCGCCAGCACTGTCGGTAATGGTGGTTTTTAGCTTGCAAATTGGTTTGTCATCTCTTACCGATTCAATTTCGACTCTGGCAGTCAACTCTTCTCCCACTCCCACTGCTTTTAAAAATTTTAGTTCAGTTGATAAAAACACCGTGCCAGGCCCGGGTAAGTCTTCCGCAACACAGGCATTCAGGAGTCCTGTCGTCACACCACCTTGCACTATAAGCTTTCCAAACGGAGTTTTTTTTGCAAGCTCTTCATCATAATGAACTGGGTTTTTATCGCCAGTCATCTCAGTAAACAAATGTATATCGCTAATCTTAGTAGTACGAGTGCGTTCACTGAATTGTCCGACTTTTGGTTGGCCATTTAAAACTCCTGCCCATCCATCTTTTTTTTCTGTATCTGACATATAACTAATTTCTTTTTTTTTTAAAATCTGTTTTAAAAAAGGGCAGTATGCAGGCGCGCATCTGATTAAAATAAATTCCGATAGTAATATACAGACCAATCGGTACAATACAAGTGGGAAATATTGTCACAGGTATCAAAAAATCAATTTCAATGCGTGAGCTTTTTAACATTTGTTCGGAAAGTTGAAATTATTCAAATTACTTGCTATCTCGGGGGATCATTTCGAAGAAGTTCAAGACTTTAACTACTGGGGATTCTTAGTTTGGTACGCGTCCAATTTAGGTGTGATAACTTTGAATGGAGCAGGGGGGTTATCATGACTAACGTTTATATTGCTAGCGAAAAATTTTCGTGCATTGGTCAATTGAATGGAACTCTTGAGCGCCTTTTTGCACTCGAATTTTGCAACGATATAATCTCTGATCTAATGAATGGCATTAACGCATCAGTGCTTGACAAAGGCGTAATTGGGCATACGCGCAGTGACTACTGCCACGTTTAAAGAGTGAATAAACCTACTTACCAACTTGGTATGAATTAGCGGATGATAGAAAATTGAAACAAACAGAACAAGCAAAGAAGATAACTAAGGTGGCAGCATCTTTGTTCGCACAAAAAGGCTACAATGGAGTTGGCGTTGCGGAAATTGGAGCAGCTTCAGGTTTCGGTCGTGGTACGCTCTACCATCACATAGAAAGCAAGGAAGACCTTCTCCACGAAATTGCTTCACAGTATATTTCAGACCTTGTTCAGTCTGGCCATAGGATAGCTATAGAATATCCAGACCCTGTTCAGCGCTTGAAAGCGCTCAGTAGACACCTGATGGCTGTAATCAGCAGTAGTTTAGCAGAAATAGTTGTCTGTTTTCGTGAGGTACAGTCTTTGACGGGCTCACGGCACCATGACGTTATGTGTATGCATGCAGAATACCAACAAATCTGGTCTAAAACTATAGAGGAAGGTGTGCAACAAAATGTGTTCAGAGAAGTCGATAAAATTGCTGTGAAGGGCCTTTTGGGGATGTATTTTTACTCCTGTCTGTGGCTAAAACCTGATGGTCTTCAATCTCCTGAGGATATTGGAGATGTTTTTAGTGATCTTGTTATTCGTTCTCTTTCGAGAAGCCCGGGCGTATAATGAAGGGTTACTTATTTTACATAAACCCGCACGCGATGAAATAAACTACTCATTCCTTGGTTATGGCGAGGGAGTGAAGGGCAGCTATCTTACCTCGTCACAGTTCAGCTCAACTCTAAAAACGACTGTGGTTGACCACAAAATGGACATAGAAACTAGAGTTTTCCTTTTCTTCGTTTTATCAACTTATTTTTTTAATGTATTTGAGAAAGTCTGGTTGGGTTTAATGTACAGTATTTGGGAACAGACAAACCGATCCAAAACGCAAAGGATTAGTTTGTCTATCAATTAGATGATTAACTGTTTTTCGAAAACACCAATCTTTTAATGGGATCAAGTTAGTGCCAAAAGTTGCTATTAATAATCACGAAATATCATATAGTTTTAATGGTGTTTCTAGAGACATTAGCAGCTCAGAAATAGTTTTAATTCATGGCGCAGGTGGGCAAGAGATTGATTGGCCGATGGCATGGCGTAGTGCCAACGACCTAACTGGATCAATGGGATTGACGCCAAGTAACCAAGGTGTAATCAGGCTTTTTAATGCCGGATTAAACAATTACTCGATTTACGCTGTTGATTTACCCGGGCATGGAAAATCGGAAGGCAAAAGTAAATTAAGCATAGATGAATATTCGAACGACATCATAGATTTTCTGGATGCGATGGACCTCAAAAAAGTATGTTTAGTGGGACATTCTATGGGTGCCGCAATTGCATTAAACGCTTCCCTGAGCCGCCATTGGCGTATTTGTTCGGTTGTGGCGATTGGTGGTGCGAGCAAGATGAATGTCAACCATGCTATTCTTCAGGGTCTGCAAAATACATTTGAAGCAACTGTCAACAGTATCGTTAAATATTCATGGCATAAAAAAACTGGAGCTGTCGCAGACAGTGAGCAAATGGCGGCGTATTTTAGGGAGAAAGCCAAACAAAGAATGCTGGATGCGGGCTCAAAAACTGTGCATGGCGATTTTCTCGCGTGTAGCAATTTTGATTTAAGTGCACGCTTGGAAGAAATTGCTGTTCCTGTGCTCGTAATTGCCTCTGATTGTGATCGAATGGTGCCTTTAAAGGTGAGTCGGGAAATGGCTGAAAAGTTACCAAATGCTGAGTTTGTTTCTTTGGAAAATTGTGGTCACTTTCAGCACATTGAGCAAACCGCGAAAGTTGCCGGAGAATTAGTGACTTTTTTATCTAAACTTCGAAATACTTGACGAGCTGTTAAACGATCAATGCTCCATCAGACCCGGAGCCATAATAAAGAAGATAGGAAGGCTTATGCAGGATCAATCAACTCAAAATGGTAAAAGCTTGAAACAAGGCATGAGTGAGACGGTTCTTCAACCGCGATGCCCGTCTTGCGGCCGTTCAGAAAATATTATTTGGGTACATGGGCATGGTCAATGCGCGCATTGTAAGATAAATGTAATGCCCTGTTGTGATGGTGAAGTTTGTCAAACAAGCTGAGATTTTAACCCCTTGCGCTAGACGCAACATTATCGCTTGGCGGCGAATTAGCCCTTGTCATCAGGTTTGGAAACGCTATAAATCTGTCAATATTTAACCATCAGGAGATCAATTATGGATGTAAATATTGGCGTCTTGCTTGTTATTGGCTTTCCACTAGCACTTGTTTTAACCCTTTGGCTATTTGGTAAAGTGTCGGTTCGTCCAGAGTGAGACGGTGCATCAATTGATCATGCCATTTACGGTAAAGACCTAACCCATCGCCTGGACCGCGGCGTCAAATGCAAGAAGAACACACTTTTGTCGGTTGCGGATTTCTCGGATCGGCATGAATGTTTCCATGTCTTCATTCGGTGCATCTTCGTTAATCTTGGCGATCCAGTTGGTAAAATCAGCTGTCATTTTGCGTGCGTCCGCAACACTACATCCCTCGAATTTTTTGAGTAAAAGGCCGGCTCCAGCTTCACTCAAAGCACACCCGCGAACGGTCACCCCGATATCATGAATAACGCCACCAGTGCATGAAAAAGAGATGTCAACCCGGTCACCACAGGTTGGATTATTGTAGCTGGCCTGCAACGGAGCGCTGGGGTCAAAATTGCTGGTGCGAGATTGTTGCGCGAACTGAAGAATTTGTTTTTGATAAAGCGCATCCAATGATTAATTCTCGCTTCTTCCGTTAAGCTACACAGCGCCGCTAATAAGCAAATAAATAGCTGCTGATGCTACGATATACGTGACGACAACCATCCAGTGCATAGACTTATATACATTTTCCTCTGGCACTCCGGATGGACGCGGTTTTTGTGAAGATGATGCCATTGGTTAACCTCCCAATATTAATCTGTACACACCTCAACCCATATAGGTTGGCATTAACTTACATTTTGAATGTGTAGCCTGCGGCAATGTCAAAAACAACCCAACAGATGTTGTTTTTTGAACTGCCGCAATCACATCAAAAGACATATTTGCTCCAATTTGCTCTGAGAATTTCTTTTTTTTTGATTTTCTTGCATTGAAGATAAACCAAAAGCTATTTAAGGTTTTGGCTATATTATTCACAAGATAGTGATTTATTGATCTGATGCGTTTCCTAACATTATTTGTCATTTTGTTTGTCGGCTGGCTTCTAATGTCTGGCCATTATAATGGCCTGTTGATTGGGTTAGGTGTGGCAAGTTGTGCGCTTTGTGCGTGGCTTAGCCTTCGCATTGGTGCCACTGACAGTGAGGGGCTGCCAATACATCTATTTAGCCGCCTTCCTTCATATCTAACCTGGCTTATTGGCGAAATTGTTTCATCGAATATAGCCACAGCCAAAATCATTCTTCGTGGAACGGCTGACCCAGAAACTTTTGAAGTTCCGGCTAATCAAACAACTTCGGCTGGGCTGGCTAATTATGCCAACTCAATTACCCTGACGCCTGGAACTGTTACCGTTGATATTGAAGAGGCTAAAACCGGAAAAAGCCGGTTCCTGGTTCATGCGCTGCACCCACAATTTGGGGATGATGTGCGCGGTGGTGATATGGATAGACGAAATTGTGATCTTGAAGGTATGGGTGCAATGGTCTCAGGATCAAAACGATTTTCGGGTATACCAACAAAATCTGATGCGAAAAAAGTAGATAAAAAATCACCAGGAAGTATTTCCAAATGATGATGATTGTTGCAATAGTCGCCTGCGCGGTTTGCCTTGTAATGGCGCTTATTCGAACCGCGTTAGGGCCAACGGCATTTGACCGTGTTCTGGCTGTTAATGCCATTGGCACTCTAATGATACTGGGGATTTCACTTCACGGCTTTATCATGGAACGGCCAGAATTTGTTGATATTGCGTTACTATATGCAATTTTGAATTTCATTGGTACCTTTGCCGTGCTCAAGATCTTTAGTACTGGCTCACTTGGTGACCTTGGAAAAGGGCCAAAATAATGGAATTGCTGATCCTCATCCTCTCTGGTCTGTCACTTTTTATTGGCATCGTTGCACTACTTATTGGCAGCTTTGGCTTAATCCGCCTGCCAGATGTGTTTTGCCGGATTCATGCAGTTGGCATGATTGATACCGCCGGTGCAAGTTTCATTATCCTCGGCATGGTGATTTACGAAGGCTTTACCCTTGTGACGGTGAAGCTATTGTTTGTTGGCATTTTTCTGTTTTTCACAAGTCCAATCGCAACGCATGCGGTAGCCCAAGTGGCGCACACGATGGGGGTTGCACCTGTTGGCCGCAATCTTACGAAACGGCCTTTCGCGAAAACAACAGCAAGTGGTCGATCCGGTAAAGGGAAATAATAATGGCAAGTCTGATAATTGATGTGTTTTTGCTGGTATTGCTCGTCTTAATTGCTGTAATGGTTGTTCGAACTTGCAAGCTATATGCGGTAATAGTAATGTCGGGTGCTTACTCACTGACATCGGCTGCAATTTTTGTAAATCTCGATGCTGTTGATGTGGCTTTTACCGAAGCGGCAGTCGGGGCTGGCATTTCAACCATCCTTTTTCTTGCAGTCATGGCATATGTCCCAGCTGACGAAAAACCTGGCTTAAACCGAAATTTTCTGGCTGGTTTTATATGTGTCGGGGCAGGAGCGTTGCTGTTACTTGCCGTGACTGATTTACCATCTTTTGGCGATCCGATGTCGCAAGTCCATCAGCATGTAGCGCCCCGTTACCTCACCGAAAGCGGAAGCGCGCTGCACATTCCGAACGTAGTGACAACAGTTTTGGCGAGTTACCGCGGATTTGATACATTAGGCGAAACGATTGTTGTCTTCACTGCGGGCCTTGGCGTTTTAATGCTTCTAGCCGGGGCAACGCGTACCCATCATATAGCAAAAAAAACCGGTAAGAAAACTGCGTCAGGGGTATCAAAACAGGTTTCAAAGGTTTTGCCTAAATCAATGGGGAAAAAGGCATGAAGCAAAATCCTGTATTCCGCGTTGTTGCTAAAATTCTGTTTGCGCCAATTATCATGTTTGGCTTGTATGTCCAGTTTCATGGGGATTATAGCCCAGGCGGTGGTTTTCAAGCTGGAGTTATTATAGCCGCTGCCTTTATTCTGCATGCAATTGTCTTTGGGCTTCAAGCGGGCCGCGAAATCGTATCAGCACGGGTCAATCTTTGGATGATGGTTTTTGGCGTATCGCTTTATGGTGGAGTTGGCGTTGTTTCTATGGCGAAAGGTGGTCTCTTTCTTGATTATACGGCGCTGACTGGTTCAGTTGCAACGGGCCAGCATATCGGGATTTTGCTTGTTGAGCTTGGTGTAGGTTTGACGGTTACAAGCGTAATGCTGGCGGTTTTTCATGCGTTTGCCGGTTTTGTTGAGGATAATGCCAAATGATTGAGCAACTCGCAGATAGTTGGAATTATGTCATTGTTATTATCTTGATGATGACAGGACTTTTTATAGTCATTGCACGTGCAAATTTGATAAAAAAGTTGATTGGACTATCGATCTTTCAGACCTCGGTTTTCCTTTTCTATATTTCACTTGGTAAGGTTGCGGGTGGTACAGCTCCCATTCTTGATGGAAATCCAGGCACGCTATATTCAAACCCATTGCCACATGTGTTGATTCTAACTGCGATTGTGGTTGGGGTAGCAACCACCGCTCTTGGGCTGGCACTTATTTTGCGGATTAACGAAGCCTTTGGTAGCATCGAGGAAGATGAAATAATTGCGGCAAAATTAAACCAGTCGTTAGCGCGCCCTAAACGCCCAATTGATGAGGCTTCCGAATGATGGGAAGCGTTATTTTTACAAATTTACCGGCATTGCTGGTTGTGGTTCCGTTACTGCTGGCCCCGATTAGCGCTTTATTTACATTTGCCGGTTTGGGTTGGGCTATTGCAATTGTTGGTACAGGAGCGTCTTTCATTTTTGCGCTATTGCTGCAATCAGTGACTGAAAACGGCGCCCGTATCAGTTACCACCTTGGTAATTGGGAACCACCATGGGGCATTGAGTTTGTCGTCGACTCAGCAAGCAGCTTGACACTCGTTGTGATGTCGGGCCTTGGGTTCCTTGCAACGCTTGCTGCTCGTCAACTTGTGAAAAATGAAATAGCGGAAAAAGATATTGGCAAATTTTATGCAGCATGGCTTCTTGTCAGTGGTGGGTTATTTGGCCTTGTAATGACAGCTGATGCCTTCAATCTTTTTGTATTCCTTGAAATTTCTGCACTGGCATCGGTGATTTTGATTGGCATGGGCGCCGGTACCGACAGGCGCGCGCTGATCGCTGGTTATCATTATCTTGTGATTGGCGCGGTCGGGGCCACTTTTTATGTCATTGGCGTTGGGTTTATTTACGCCATGACCGGCAGCTTAAACATGGTGGATATTGCCAACCGAATACCAGACGCTAGTGGCAGCGCTGCTATTTATGTTGGATTTGGTTTTATGGTGGCTGGCATCCTTGTTAAGGCGGCAATTTTTCCAGTGCATATTTGGCTTCCCGCGGCTTATAGCTATGCTCCGTCAGCCGTTTCAACATTGCTGGCATCAATTGCGACTAAAGCAGCACTTTATGTGTTGGCAAGGATCCTTTTTACCGTTTTCAGCGGTATGCCGGAGGTTGTGACTATTGCCCTGTCAAACGTTATTGTGCCGCTTGCTGTTGGTGGTGTTTTCGTTGGCACAATCATGGCTATTTATGAGGCTGATGTTAAGAAACTGTTTGCTCATTCATCGGTTGCGCAAATTGGATATATAGCTCTTGGCCTTGGTCTTGGAACGCCTGCCAGTGTCAGTGCTGCATTTATACATATTGGCAATCATGCGCTGATTAAGGGCGGTATTTTTATGGCCATCGGCGGGTTTGTTGCCGCTCTGGGTGCGCGTGCTAGCCTTGACAGTCTGATTGGGATAGGGCGGCGTCTTCCTCTCACTGCGACAGCATTTGTGATATGTGGGCTTAGCCTTGCCGGATTACCCCTTACTGCTGGATTTATCTCAAAATTGTATTTGGTGCGTGCGATCCTCGAAACTGAGTCTTATGTTATTCTCTCATTGGTACTGATTAGCAGCGCCTTATCAGTGGTTTATTTATGGAAGATCATGGAAGTCATGTGGATGCAACCAGCTCCTGCAAGATTGCCAAAACTGGTTGAAAATCCGGCAATATATTTGCCAATTTGGATCGTTGCCCTTGGCAATATCTGGTTTGGTATTGATGCCAATTGGCTTGTTTCAGCCTCGCAAATGGCGGCTCAAATACTCTTTGATTTATCATCAGGAGGCGGGGCATGATGTCGCTCCAAATTGCAATGCTGATAGGCCTTTTAGCTCCCCTTATGGTTGCAGTTTTAACGCCGTTTTTAGCTGTGCGCCATGTTTGGCGTGATGCGGCTGGGCCTGTGGGAGGCGTGATAACCTTTATCGCGGCGGTTGAGGTTGCACTGGCAGTTCTTGATGGAGAAACCCCGCGTCTATTTGTTGCGCAAATAGCTGAAGGGCTTGCCATCGAATTTGCCGTAACGCCGCTTGGTGCAATCTTTGGTCTTGTTGCATCCGGCCTTTGGATTCTGGCTGCTCTCTATTCGGTTGGATATATGCGCGGCAATCATGAAAAGCATCAAACCAGGTTTGCGGCTTTTTACGCCGTTGCTGTTCATGCGGCAATGGCAGTGGCGTGGTCGGGCAATCTTCTGGTGCTTTTTATCTTCTACGAAATTCTTACGTTTTCTACATACCCACTTGTAACACATAAGGAAAGTGCTGTTGCGCGAAACGCTGGTCGCCTGTACATGAGCATTCTTGTTGGTACTTCGGTTATTCTTTTGTTGCCAGCTGTCGTGTGGGTATGGTTCAACACCGGTACCCTCGATTTTCGACCTGGCGGCTATCTTGAGGGGCAAATTGATCCAACTATGGTGCCTATTTTACTCGGGTTATTTGCATTTGGTGTTGGCAAGGCGGCGTTAATGCCAATTCATCGCTGGCTGCCCGCTGCAATGGTGGCTCCTACGCCTGTATCTGCTTTGCTACATGCTGTTGCGGTTGTTAAAGCGGGTGTTTTTACTATTCTGACCGTTGTTGTTTATGTGTTTGGTATCGATTTTCTAGCTAAAACTGGCGCCTCGCAATGGTTGATTTGGCTTACTGCCTTTACGATTTTAGCGTCAAGTGTGGTGGCCATCAGCAAGGATGATATTAAGGCACGCCTTGCCTATTCAACGATAAGTCAGCTTTCTTATATTGTTTTAGGGGCCGCGCTCGCATCACAAATGGCTGTCCAAGGGGCTGCTCTTCACATCGTTATGCATGCGGCGGGTAAAATTACGTTATTCTTTTGTGCAGGCGCTATATACGTTCAGGCGCATCTTACTAAGGTTTCTGATCTAGACGGGCAGGGGCGCGAAATGCCATGGGTTTTTGCCGCATTTTTTGTTGGCGCTTTGTCCATTATTGGTATTCCTCCGCTTGGTGGGAGTTGGTCTAAATTCATGCTGATGGTGGGTGCTGCCGATGCTGGCTATATCGCCATTCTTGTGGTTCTTGGATTATCATCATTGTTGAATGTTTTTTATCTGTTAGAGCCATTATCTCGAGCTTTTTTTCGAGAGAAAATTAAATCGGTAGAAGTCAAGCGTCATCCTTTGGTTGTTATTCCGCCAGTTATGACCGCTCTGATTTCTGTTGCGTTATTTTTCTACAACGAAACTTTCTTGGATCTCGCGATCCTTGCAAGCGGGGGGCGGTAATGAGAGACAGCATATCAAATAAATTGAGGGTCTTGGGCTTTAGGTCAAAATTAGTACTTATTACGCTAGCCTTTTTGTTGCTCGTCCTCGAATTTTTTGTGCATCGCCACGCTGAAACTGATATTGAGAATATCTTCTTTTTCCCTGCTCTTTATGCATTTGTCATTTGCGTGGCGATTGTATTAGGAGGAATTGTTCTAAGGAAATTAGTCATGCGCCGCGAGGATTATTACGATAATGGCTGAGTTATTTTTAAATTTTCCTCCTGGTTTGATCATGGTTCTACTGGCAATGCCTGCCGCATTGGTGCCACATCATTACAGACAAATTTTTATACTTTCTGTTATAGCACTGTCTGCTTTTTTTCTAACTGCTGGTCCCGGTATTCATTGGGAAACTGAAATTTCAGGATTTAATTTAATTTTAAACAGAGCAGATCATCTTACTTTGCCCTTTGCTATCGTATTCCACATAGCGGCAGCTCTTAATGTAATATACGGATGGCATGAACCAAAACCTCTAGAGCATTGTAGCGGTTTGGCTTACGCTGGTGCCGCGATTGCCGCGTTACATGCGGGGGACTTGTTCTCACTTTTCATATGGTGGGAATTGACCGCCGTAACCTCAGTGTTTCTCATATTAGCAAGCGGTTCAAATCACGCCAAATCCTCGGCAATGAGATATTTAATCATTCAAGTATTATCAGGAATGTTCCTCCTGAGTGGTGCAGTTCTGGTTTTTGAAGATAGTGGATCGCTGGCATTTGATAAGATGAATCTGGGTACGGTTGGTACCTGGCTTATTTTTGTAGCTTTTGGGATAAAGGCAGCATTTCCTCTCCTTAACGGTTGGTTACAAGACTCTTATCCAGAGTCAACTGTCATTGGTACTGTAATGTTGTCCGCATTCACAACAAAGCTCGCGATCTATGCTTTGGCGAGGGGCTTCCCGGGAACAGATATACTAATAATAATCGGCTGTGTGATGACTATGTTTCCCGTTTTTTTGCTGTTATTGAGAACGACATGCGACGCGTTTTGTCATACAGCCTAAACAACCAGCTCGGATTTATGGTCGTCGCAATAGGGGTCGGAACGGAGTTGGCAATAAATGGTGCTGTTGCTCATGCTTTTGCACACATTATTTATAAAGGGCTTTTGTTCATGAGCATGGGAGCAGTACTATATAGGGTTGGAACTGTTAAAGCTTCTGAACTTGGTGGCTTGTATAAAATGATGCCACTCACTTGCATTTTCTGTATAATTGGAGCTATGTCCATATCAGCTTTCCCTCTTTTTAGTGGTTTCGCGGCAAAGTCCCTAATAATGTCATCGCTTGGATATGAGGGCTTGGTTTATGCCTACTTGGTTTTACTAGCTGCTTCAGCGGGAGTGCTGCACCACTCAGGTATAAAAATTCCCTATTTCGCTTTTTTTGGTCACGATGGGGGGCATAAAGTAAAGGAAGCGCCGACCGGAATGATCGTTGCCATGGGAATCGCTGGACTATTGTGTATCCTGATTGGAGTACTCCCGTCTTTATTCTACTCCATTTTGCCGTATCAGATTGATTACAACCCCTATGACGCCGGTCACGTGCTTGCACAGTTGCAGTTGTTAATATTCTCAATACTTGCATTTGCGTTTTTAATGACTTTCAAAATATACCCGCCGGAGTTGAAATCTACCGTTTTAAATTCTGACTGGTTCTATCGCAGAATGTTACCAGCCCTCGGTTGGCCGATACTTAGTGCTGTTTTATCAGTTTGGGGAAGTTTTTTGCGCAAGGTGCGAGGCATCGTGAATTCTGCTTGGGATATGATCGACCAAATCATGCACAGCCCATTGGCTGGTCCAACGGTAAGTGGGCGGGCTGTTCTTATTCAAGCAGGGTTGTTGTCCTCTATATTGATGATAGCGTATGTGGTGGCTGGCTGAGGTGCTAGTTGATGCGAGTTTGCTCGCCCGCCTCCAACGTCTTGTTGTTGTTTTCTTAATTTTGATACCCGCCAGTGCGCACGCCACTGATGAGGTGGTTCAAGCCCCAGACTATGAGAAAGTGAAAATCCGGCTAACTCCAGCCGACAGCTCAACACCGATTGCTTTTAGTGTAAAGCTTGCGGTAACTCCATCACAGCATGCCTTTGGGCTGATGTTCTCTCCGCCATTGCCGGCTAAAAGTGGAATGCTGTTTGTTTTTGAGGATATGAAACCACGAACGTTTTGGATGAAGAATACACCCGTCGCGCTTGATATGCTGTTTTTTGATGATAGCGGTCGGCTAGTTTCGTTAATCTCGAACGCCAAGCCCAACACTATGACTTTACTCCATTCAAGGGTAGCCGCCAGATACGTTCTTGAGATCGGTGGTCTAGAGGCATCACGTTTAAATATAAAAATTGGGTCTCGTCTGCATTTGCCCATTGTAATCAATGGCAATTAGCCTCAATTAAGCAAAAAATAAATAAATCATCATCCTTACGCGATGAATACTTGAAATTCTTTTAAAGGAGGGATAAGAAAACACCGTCGGAGTGTAGCGCAGCCTGGTAGCGCATCTGGTTTGGGACCAGAGGGCCGGGAGTTCGAATCTCTCCACTCCGACCAACTCCCTTTTGTGGAATATTAATAATAAACAGTTTGTTACGTGGTTTTCCTCAATTTCATTCCCGCAATGTAAAGAATCAACGGCCCCAAAAATGCACAACCCCCCATTTGAGGCGTGGTTACAACCCAAATTATTTGTTGGTTATTTTAGTCAACGGTTTGTGCAACAAGCCCCCCAGCCTCAATTAACAACAATGGTCTACTGGGTGGAAACGAGACCCTTCTGCTTCTTTGGCATTCGAGTTCTTCATTTATTCATAGGCAATTGTCCAGCCAATGATCAGGATTCATCTCTACTCAAGCAGCAATAAAACCGTTCCCTTTGACATATTAGTCTGCGCAAACATCAAAACGCTGCGTTTTACTCTACCTTGATCAATACACACCCACCGTTTGCGGTGTACCCTATGTAAGAGTATTTAATCCCGTTTTTATCACAAAATTCCCTCCATGCCTTCCATTCATGTTGTTTCCAAGCGGGGTAATTAAAATATTCATCAAACAAAATATATGAACCAGAAACCAATTTATTACCAATCGTATCTAATACAGTCTTTGCAGAGCTGTACAAATCGCTATCTATATGACAAAAACTTATATCATTATCTATGGCATCACTGAATACAGGTAGCGTTTCACTGAAAAGCCCCTTTTTTAACACAACATTTTTTGCGACCTTTGGTAGCCTCTTTTGCTTGAAAGCGCCTACTGATGCAGAATGGCCCGACCAACTTTCTGGAAGCCCTTCGAATGTGTCAAAGCCAAAGACTGTGGCATCTTCTTGTAAAAGAGAT
>CACEJY010000015.1 GCA_902559985.1 uncultured SAR116 cluster alpha proteobacterium
GGCCTGTTTATGATAGGATTTGACAATGGCGTTCTCGAACGAGCAAATCTTGCCCGAGCATTGGGCCAGGATCCAGTTCATTTCATCGCAGGTGGCCATAAACCTGATGGTGGTATTCAAGCACCGCTGGATATTGCTGCATTGAGCACCGCTGCAACCGCGCTAAAATCTGAAGTATCTGCTTTTGCTGTTGCTGGACATTTTGCTACCCGTAACCCTCTTCATGAGACTGAAGCAAGAGATATTTTACGTAATGTCACAGGCCTCCCCGTGACATGCAGTCATGAGTTATCATCATCATTGGGCGGACCACGGCGCTCACTTACCGCAGTTTTGAATGCGCGCTTAATCAACTTGCTGGACAAACTTATCACCGCAACACAAAGTATCATTACTCAGCACGGACTAACGTGCCCATTAATGTTAGTCAAAGGTGATGGATCACTATTGCAGGCGAATCTCGCGCGCTCACGTCCGGTTGAAACCGTGTTATCAGGCCCAGCTGCCAGCCTTTCCGGGGCCGCATTTCTTGCCGGTTCAAAAAGCGCCCTTGTTGCCGACATCGGTGGCACTACAACTGACATTGCCTTTCTGCAAAACGGAACCCCCCGGCTAAAAAAGGATGGTGCATTTGTCGGCGGATGGCAAACCATGGTTGAAGCTGCCGAAATTCGGACGTGCGGGCTTGGCGGTGACAGCGAGGTTACACCACTTTTACGAGGACGTTCAGGCGGGTTAACACTTGGTCCACGTCGGGCTATGCCTTTATCTTTGCTGGCGTTGAAATGGCCACAAATTAAGGATCATCTCAAAGCCCAACTAACACTTGCCATACCCATGGCAACCGACGCACGCTTTGTCTTTCCCATTATGCCTGATGGCGTTCCACAATGGCTAACTCGGTCTGAAATCAAGCTTGCTGAAAAGGCCATTGCGTGCGGGCCGGTCCAGATTGCAGACATTGCTGCAACACAGCTTGCCCTCGGAGCGGTTGACCGGTTGATTAGCCGTGGCCTACTTGGGCTTTGCAGCTTTACACCTACGGATGCCGCTCATGTAACCGGTATATTTAACAAATTTGACCGCGATGCGGCGGTGCTTGGTGCAAAATTGTTGGCGCGGCAACGAAATGGCAGTGGCAATAATATTGCCAATACCCCCTACCTCCTTGCCGAAATGACCCTTGCAGAACTGTATCGTCGCTCATCTCTTGCATTGATGGATGCGGCATTCGCCCATGAGAACGCTAGAGAAGCCGGAATTTCTTGCAATCCCATTCTTTCAAATTCATTGGGGCCACAAAAGCCGGCCAATTCTCTTATCTCAGTTGGATTGACGCTAAATACTGACCTTGTTGCACTCGGTGCTTCAGCGACCACGCATTACCCCCCTATTGCCGATGTGATTGGAGCCAAATTGACAGTTCCCAATCATGCCGATGTTGCTGGTGCCATTGGCGCCGCCGTAGGCTCGGTTCGACAACGAGTAATGATCTCAATCACCCAGCCAGTGGAAGGTAAATTTCGCGTTCATTTGCCTGATGGCCCAGTAGATAAAATGAGTTTGGATGACGCGCTATCATTAGCACGTATTGCTGCGACACAGCTAGCCACTGACCGCGCAAGACATGCCGGGGCGCAAACGATGAATGTTCACCTTGAGGAAGATATCAAACTTGTGCCGATAGCGTCGAATACCGATTTGTTTTTAGAAGCTCTGATTTTTGCAACGGCTGAAGGTAGCCCAACCTAAAAAAGATTAACCTACCTGGCGTAGAAGCGATACGGCTTACATAGGTTGCGCTCAGGGTTTGAACAATTCGAGTAGCACATAACCGGTCACTGAAAGTTGCGTTAGGTGCGAAGGATGGTGGGCCCGGCAGGACTCGAACCTGCAACAACACGGTTATGAGCCGTGGGTTCTAACCAATTGAACTACGGGCCCCACCTTTGCTGGCATTTACAACCAGACATGCGGATTTCCACGCCTTACCCTTCACATGCACCACGAGAGCGTGGTTGTTTCAATATATAACTAGCTTTCTAGAAAGCTGCGCAATTTGCGGGATCGTGACGGATGTTTGAGCTTGCGAAGAGCTTTCGCTTCAATTTGCCTAATCCGTTCCCGTGTTACGCTAAACTGTTGCCCCACTTCTTCCAAAGTATGATCAGTGTTCATACCAATCCCAAATCGCATGCGCAACACCCTCTCTTCACGCGCTGTCAAACTAGCTAGAACTCGCGTGGTGGTCTCGCGCAAATTAGCATGAATAGCTGCATCAAGTGGCTGTACCGCATTTTTGTCTTCGATAAAATCGCCAAGATGGCTGTCTTCTTCATCTCCAATGGGTGTTTCCAGACTAATTGGTTCTTTTGCTATTTTTAGAACCTTACGCACCTTATCAATCGGCATCGACAGCTTTTCGGCCAGTTCTTCCGGGGTTGGTTCACGTCCAATTTCATGAAGCATCTGCCGTGATGTTCTCACCAGCTTGTTGATTGTTTCAATCATGTGAACCGGTATACGAATGGTTCTTGCCTGATCAGCGATTGAGCGAGTAATTGCTTGTCTGATCCACCAGGTCGCATAGGTCGAAAATTTGTAGCCGCGGCGATATTCAAACTTATCCACAGCCTTCATCAAGCCTATGTTCCCCTCTTGGATCAAGTCAAGGAATTGCAGGCCTCGATTTGTATATTTTTTAGCAATCGAAATAACAAGACGTAAATTCGCTTCCACCATTTCCTTTTTTGCGCGCGCTGCCTCGCGTTGACCACGCTGAACAGTTTGAATAACTTCCCGCAATTCAGGGATGGAGAGACCAATATCATCAACAACAACTTTGACTTTGTCACGCAGTTCAGAGATTTCATCAGAGCTATTTGCGAGCAGCTTTTTCCACGCCTTATTGTTAAAGTGACTTCCTGGCCATTCTTCACAAACCTCACGCCCAGTCCAAGCATCTAATATCTGTGATCTACTAACGCCATTATCAGTAGCAAGGCGCATCAGCCGACCTTCAACCTGAGTAACATGCCGGTTCAACGTAAACAACTGTTCGCTCAGAGCTTCGATTCGATTGGAATTTAGCAAAACCCCTTCCATTAGTTCGCACAGCTTCACCTTGATTCCAAAATGCGCTGTTTCGTTATTGGCAATCAGCGCCTGTTCCTTTGAAATACGCGAGAGGCGACGCCCTTGGCTTTTTTCAAAGTTTTTATATGTTATGCTAATTTCATCAAGGAGTGCCATAACATCATCGCGAACCGAGTCTTCTAGCGCTGCCAAAGAGAGATTTAGCTCATCATTTTCATCGCTATCATTCTGGGAGTCGCGGGTTGAGGTATCAGTATCACTATCACCACTTTCGTCCTCTTCATTTTCGTCTTCGTCTTCCCCAAGCTCGTCTTCTGGCTCATCATCCTGCAAATCATCATCGGGAATATGATCGCCAAGCGGAACAATCATGGTCTGGTCAATAAGCGGATTACCATTGATTTTGGCATAAGTTGCCTCAAGATCTATGATATCGCGTAACGGCACAACGCCGTCGGCGATCTGATCACGCCAATGTAGTAGCGCCCGAATGGTAAGAGGCGACTCACAAATCCCGCCGATCATCATTTCGCGCCCAGCCTCAATGCGTTTTGCAATGGCAATTTCACCCTCACGAGAGAGCAATTCTACACTACCCATCTCACGTAAATACATGCGCACAGGGTCATCCGTGCCAGAAACATCACTATCAGATAAATTACCCGCCGCGCGACCATCTTCAGCATTTTCGTCGTCGCCAACACCCTCGGCGCTATCCACAACCGAAACGCCCATCTCACTCAAAGATGACATGAAATCGTCGATTTGCTCAGATGTGTATTCCTCAGCTGGTAATGCAGCGTTCAACTCGTCGTGCGTGACAAAGCCACGTTCCTTGCCGAGCTTCATCAGCGTTTTGATGGTCTGCTGCGCAGCGTCCAGACTGGACGCTTCGGCAACTTCCGGAGCATTCTGCTCGGACTCCGTTTGTTTTTTTGCTTTATTGGCCATCGAGGTGCTCTTGTTTCTGTTGGGCATTGCGCTTTGCCGGATCATATTTGCGCGGGTTATGAAGGATTGCACGGGGCTGCATCAAAATCCCTCGCTTGCACTTTCTCTCAAAATTTGGGGAATTCGTCCGGGCACATTCCGTTATCTTTTCCTAGAGCCGGAGTTCGAAAACAATCCAGCCCTACCGTCAACAAGTTCAAGCAGTTCGTTAAAATACAGCGACGCTTTTTCCGATGATATCGCGACCGGATCAAACGGCAGTCTAGCTTTCATATCATCCCCCGTTAAAGATGCCAAAACGTCTCCCAAATTTAGACCCTCTAGATGATCCCTTATAGCTACCACGTCAAGGTCTGGATCGCGGATTACCGCATCAATGAGCGCTTTTTTTAGCCTTTCCAGCTTTTCATCCCCAGAATTAAGCATTGATAAAGCTTCGAAATTGGCTGAAACCATGGTGGGATGAGCCAACAGCAGGGCCACCAATGCTCGATGCCGACTCACCAAACCGGTTTGCGGTCGTTCCGCACGGCGCGGGACGAACATGCTTGCAAAGCCACGCGTTTGGTTCCGCATCAACGCGATTCGGCTTTCAATCTCATCACCATAGGCGCTGCGCACCTGATTGTTGCCAATACTGCGCACATGACGCCGTATAGCCTGCCAAAATTGCGCTCGGGCTTCTGGCTGACTCAACTCATATTCGCTCTGCAGACTCTCCCACAGGGTATCAATTAGGGATCTTGCAGTGGAAATGACCTTACGAAATGCGTCAGCACCAGACGCTCCGATCAGATCATCAGGATCTTTTCCATTGGGTAAAGCCGCTAGTCGGACTGACCGCCCCGGTTCAAGCACTGGTAAAATCCGCTCGAGTGCGCGCAGTTGCGCCCGCTGACCAGCCAAATCTCCATCGAAACACAGCACTGGTTCATTGTGTAACTTCCACAATAGTAAAATTTGTTCCGGAGTTAATGCTGTTCCCAGCGGCGCAACAGCCGCCGCAACACCACTTTCATGAATTGCGATCACATCCATGTAGCCCTCTACGACAACCAAAGGCAAATCGCGCCGCAGGCCCTCTCGGGCCTGAACCCAGCCATATAATACTGCTTTTTTTGAGAAAGTTAGTCCCTCGCCCGAGTTGAGGTATTTCGGCTGAGCTTCACCGAGTGAGCGTGCACCAAAAGCGATTACTCTGCCCTGTCGATTCTCAATTGGAAACATAACCCGATCACGAAAATAATCGTACAAGCTACCATCACGATCTGATTTGCCTGCAACTCCTGCTGCTAGCATATCATCATCAGAAAATCCTTTAGACTTCAGAGCTGCTCGAAGTCCGTTGGGCGGTGAGTAACCAATACGGTAGGTTTTGACGATGTCAGAATTCAGCCCTCGTTGTTTTAAATAGCGAGTTGCATTTCGTCCACGGTCGCGGCGCAGCGCTGCCTCGAAAAACAATGTTGTTTCTTCTAAAACATCCAAAGCCGTTTTGCGTTGACGTGATGCCGCGGGATCTTGCGGGACGCTGCGAGGTACAGTTAGGCCAGCCATTTCAGCCAGCCGTTCAACCGCTTCCATAAATTCTAGCCCTTCGGTTTCGCGAAGAAAAGAAATGGCATCGCCATGGACACCACAACCAAAACAATGATAAAATCCCTGATCATCGACTACTGAGAAAGAGGGCGTTTTTTCGGAATGGAATGGGCATAGCCCGCTGTGACGGCGGCCTTTACGCACAAGTTTAACTCGCCGGCCAACAACATCCGACAGAGGTACACGCTGACGAAGATCTTCAATAAATTCGGGCGGTACCACCATTACCAAAAGCTCCGCTGGACAATTTCGACCAGAATGACCGCTGTTATCAAATCGAATGCCGGTCTAACTGTAATCATTATGTGATCATTTGCCATCTCACACGGCAAGCTCAAAAAGGAAATGAATCCGTGTATGTCTGAAGATGATCTATACCTGTTCCAGACAAGGCACTTGCCCAATATGGAGCTCGCCAGGACCTCGACAGCCTATCGCTTGCCCTCGTTTTCAGACATGAGCGCTGTTTTGACCGCCTGGCTGGCAGCGGAAAAATCCATTTGCCCGGCATATTTACTTTTCAAAAAGCCCATTACCTGCCCCATGTCCTTAACCGACGTCGCTTCGGCCTGATCAATCGCACTGGCAATTGCAGCCTGCATTTCCTCATCATTCAGCTGGGCAGGCAAAAAACCCTTAATAATGGCAATTTCTGCCTCTTCGGCTTCAGCAAGTTCCGCCCTGTCCCCATCGCGGTACATTTTCGCCGATTCGTTCCTTTGCTTAATCATCGTTTGCAACAACCCTAAAATATCGTCATCGCTGATTCCATCAGGATTGCCATTGGAACGCGCGGCGATGTCGCGATCTTTCAACGCAGCCATTATCAATCGCATTGTGCCCAAACCTACCTGATCTTTATCCTTTAAAGCCTGTTTCATTGCTGCTGCAATATTTTCGCGCATGACACTATGATCCCTTACTAACAAATTTGTGAACGCAATGTTTTGGACGACGCGCTTTTACGCCACTAAAGCAAAAGCTGCAAGCCCTTCTGCTTTGGCTTGACCATTGCAGCTCTGTCGGGTAAGACAGCAACCGTTTAGTATCCTAAGGGATTTAAACTGTATTTTCGACAATGGGAATAGGAACCAAATGGGCCAGAAAGCAAAATCTGACCAATATTTTGCTGCGCTTCGTGCGAACCAGAGCAACCCGACAGCAGCCCTCGTTTTAGAGGATGGAACAGTCTTTACCGGTTTTGGTTTCGGTGCCGCAGCCATCAATACAGGGGAAGTTTGCTTCAATACATCAATGACCGGCTATCAGGAAATTCTCACTGACCCTTCATATGCGGGACAAATCATCACCTTTACTTTTCCCCATATCGGAAACGTAGGTATTAATGACCACGATTTTGAAACAGACATCCCGTTAGCTCTCGGATTAATCGTTCGTCAGCCCGTGACTAAGCCAGCAAGCTGGAGGGCAACCAATGATCTCGATAGCTGGCTAAAAACGAATAGACTGCCGGGCATTAGCGGCATCGATACACGCGCCCTTACTCGTCGCATTCGCGATCTGGGAGCGCCACGTGGAACGTTGTGCCATTCACCTGAAGGTGCCATTGACTATGACGCTCTTCTCGAAAAGGCCGCCAGATGGCCAGGCCTAAAGAAAATGGATTTGGCGCGTGAGATTACTTGTGAAACCGCTTATGATTGGCGGCAAGGCAGCTGGCAGCTGGACCGATCTGCTTACCGGAAAACGGCGGCGGAATACAAAGTTGTTGCTATGGATTTTGGTTGCAAACATAACATTCTGCGCTGTCTTGAAGATGCGGGATGTGCAGTGCATGTTGTGCCGTCCACAACCACAGCTGATGAGATTTTGACGCTAGAACCCGACGGAGTGTTCCTATCCAATGGTCCCGGTGATCCGGCGGCAACCGCTGCCCACGCTGGACCACAGATTGCCAAACTAATTGATCAGAATATACCAATATTTGGCATTTGTATTGGCCATCAATTGATTGCGCTGGCGCTTGGCGCCAAAACCCACAAAATGGAACGTGGTCATCGTGGCGCGAACCATCCGGTCAAAGATCTTGAAACTGGTAAGATTGAAATTACCAGCCAGAATCACGGCTTTGTGGTGGACCCAGACAGTCTTCCAGATAGCCTGACCGTATCGCATATTTCGCTGTTTGACCATTCGATTGAGGGACTGCGTCACACCAACAAACCGGCATTTTGTGTCCAATATCACCCAGAATCATCCCCTGGACCGCATGATTCGCGTTACTTGTTTGACCGTTTCACCGATTTAATGAAAAAGACGAAAGCCGAGTATGCCGCGCCGTAAAGATATCCAATCCATTCTCATAATCGGCGCCGGCCCAATTATAATTGGGCAGGCTTGCGAATTTGATTATTCCGGTGCACAGGCCTGTAAAGCGCTAAAAGCCGATGGCTATAGAATCATCCTAATAAATTCAAACCCCGCCACGATCATGACTGATCCAGAAATGGCACATGCAACTTATATCGAACCGATTACCCCAGAAACGGTTACAAAGGTCATTGCTGTTGAACGTCCGGACGCCTTGTTGCCGACAATGGGTGGACAAACCGCGCTTAATACAGCGTTGTCACTTTATAATGACGGCACGCTAAAAGAATATGGCGTTGAAATGATCGGCGCACGCACAGAGTCAATCGAAATGGCAGAAGATCGGGAATTATTCCGCTTGGCAATGGAACGTATTGGCCTTGAATGCGCACGTTCTCGCGTTGTTAATAATTCCGCAGATGCACTGGAAACGTTGGATGTAGTTGGTCTCCCTGCCATCATCCGACCATCTTATACTCTTGGTGGTGAAGGCGGCGGGGTTGCATATAATCGCAGCGAATTTGAAACGATCGTTGGCAATGGCCTGCGCTTATCACCTGTTTCTGAAGTGCTGATCGAAGAATCCCTTCTTGGTTGGAAAGAATTTGAGATGGAAGTCGTGCGCGACACAACCGACAACTGCATCATCATCTGCTCAATCGAAAACATCGATCCAATGGGCATTCATACGGGTGACTCGGTTACCGTCGCACCGGCGCTTACCTTAACCGACAAGGAATATCAGGTTTTACGCGATGCCTCTCTTGCAGTGTTACGGGAAATCGGTGTCGACACAGGCGGATCGAACGTACAATTTGCCATGTGCCCGAACTCGGGCCGGATTATCGTGATTGAGATGAACCCACGGGTTAGCCGATCATCTGCCCTGGCATCAAAGGCAACTGGGTTTCCCATTGCCAAGGTGGCAGCCAAGCTAGCGGTTGGCTACCGACTCGATGAGTTGTTGAATGACATTACCGGCGTAACCCCGGCCAGCTTCGAGCCAACAATCGATTATGTCGTGACAAAAATTCCGCGTTTCACCTTTGAAAAATTTTCTGGTTCCAAACAGACTTTATCTACATCAATGAAATCGGTTGGCGAAGTTATGGCGGTTGGCAGATCTTTCGAAGAGAGTCTTCAAAAGGCATTGCGATCGATGGAAATTGGCCTAACAGGTTTGAATCCTGTCGACATGCCAGCCCCTGACAGCACCCTTGGCGAAGACCCACTTCGAGGCTGGCTCGGTGAACTTGTTCCAAATCGGGTCTTGCGCATTGCAATGGCTCTACGCAGTGGCATGACCGTCAAAGAAGTGCATGGCGCAACCAGCTGGGACATGTGGTTCCTGGAACGGATTGTCGCGATTATCAATGCTGAAAATGCCCTGATTGGAAGCCGGCTACCCTCTGACGCTATATCGCTTCGTCATTTGAAATCACTTGGATTTTCTGATAGCCGGCTTGCCGAACTGACCAATACCAACCCCGCATCGGTCCGTGCTGCCCGAGTTGCCGCTGGCGTGACTCCGGTTTTCAAACGCATAGATACATGTGCGGCTGAATTTGCCTCCAACACAGCCTATATGTATTCTACTTACGAAGGTATCAATGACGCCGAATGCGAGTCTAATCCAAGCTCGCGCAAAAAAATTGTGATACTCGGTAGCGGTCCAAACCGTATTGGTCAGGGCATAGAATTTGACTATTGTTGTGTTCATGCCTGCTACGCGCTGTCCGAAGCCGGTTACGAGACTATTATGATCAATTGTAACCCGGAAACTGTTTCAACCGATTATGACACCTCAGACCGATTGTATTTTGAACCTCTGACTGATGAAGACGTTATTTCAGTCATCAAGCGAGAAGCCGAAAATGGTGATTTGCTCGGGGTTATTGTTCAGCTTGGTGGGCAAACACCTTTAAAAATTGCGGCTGCACTCGAAAGTGAAGACATCCCCATACTGGGTACCAGCCCGAACGCAATCGACCTCGCCGAAGACCGCGAACGGTTCCAACAATTATTACAGAAATTGGATTTATTGCAGCCGGAAAACGGGATTGCGCACTCCGCCGCTGAAGCTCGCGCAATTGTGGATCGCATCGGCTTACCGGTTGTAATCCGCCCTTCTTATGTCCTTGGCGGGAGAGCTATGGAAGTTGTCTATCAGATGGCTGATCTTGAGCGCTACATGCGTGACGCGGTTGTTGTGTCGGGCACCAATCCGGTGCTTATTGATCGGTTCCTTGATAATGCCGTCGAGGTGGATGTTGATGCCTTATGCGACGGAAAAGAGGTCTATATCGGTGGCATCATGGAACATATTGAAGAAGCCGGCATTCATTCGGGAGACTCAGCATGCTCGCTCCCACCGCGGCATCTCTCCAAAAATGTTCTTGCCAAGATCCGGCATCAAACATCTGAACTGGCTTTTGCACTAAACGTCGTTGGGCTGATGAATATCCAGTTTGCCATTCGTGAGGACAAGGTTTACCTTCTCGAGGTCAATCCGCGCGGCAGCCGGACCGTTCCTTTCGTTGCAAAAACCACTGGTGTGCCGCTTGCTAAGGTGGCATCGCGAGTCATGGCAGGCGAACCATTGGCAAACTTTAATCTGAAAGAACTTGATCTACAACATGTCGCGGTAAAAGAAGCGGTATTCCCCTTTGCTCGTTTTCCCGGCGTTGACGTGTTCCTCGGACCAGAAATGAAGTCAACAGGCGAAGTCATGGGCATTGACAGAGATTTTGCAACGGCCTTTGCCAAAAGCCAGCGAGGGGCTGGCGTTGATTTGCCATTGTCGGGAACCGTCTTTGTTTCGGTCAAAGATGAGGACAAAGCGGCCTTTGTTGAAATCTGCCATAATTTGGTCAAAGATGGCTTCAGGATTCTAGCCACTGGTGGCACAACAAATGCTCTCCACGCAGCAGGTATTCCAGCAACCCGCATTAACAAAGTGATGGAAGGTAGGCCACATGCCGTCGACGCAATGCTATCTGGCGAGGTTCAACTGGTCTTCAATACGGCAAAGGGCGCTGGTGCGATTAAGGACTCATTTTCCCTTCGTCATAATGCGCTTACCAATAAAATCCCATATTATACAACGGCTTCTGGAAGCCGTGATGCAGCCGAAGCTATCCGAGCCATGCGTCAGGGGCAACTTGGCGTTCGCACCTTGCAGGATTATCTTGCAGATATTAGGTGTTAACAGTTAACCTCTGGATAAGATACAGAGCAAAGTCGTATTGAGTTTTGCAGAAACAGGTAATAAAGAACAATGGAAAAAATACCTTTCACCCCTCAAGGGTTGAATGTGATTAAAGAAGAACTCGCGCATTTGAAGGGCACCGAGAGACAGGCTGTGATCAATGCCATTGCCGCAGCCCGCGAACATGGTGATTTGTCGGAAAATGCCGAATATCATGCCGCGCGTGAGAAACAATCCTTTATCGAGGGACGTATCTCAGAACTAGAGGATGTTACCAGCCGTGCCGAGGTTATTGATGCCGCGAAATTAAGTGGTGAGAAAGTAACCTTTGGAACTAGTGTCGGGCTGGCAGATGAAGAAACTGATGAGGAGTCGCTTTATCATATTGTTGGTCCATACGAGACTGATATTTCAAAGCAAATGATCTCGACATCATCACCCATCGCACGTGCTGTTATCGGCAAAAGCGTCGGTGACTCAGTTGAAGTACAAACTCCGGGCGGGCAACGCTCTTACGAGATCCTGTCAATTGATGTCTTTGACATCGCAAAGTAATTGCTATCTCTCGCTATTGACATGGTGGATTAATCAGCTTGCTAAGGGGTCAGGATTTGTGGCCTAGCTAGTCAATGGGAACCCCAACTAGCTGTTTTGACGAACGAATAGCAAGGGCTGTTTTTACATGGCTTACGTTCTTTGCGGGCGTCAAATGGCCAGTCAGGAATTTTTGAAAATCATCCCAATCTTGAGCTACAATTTTAAGTAGAAAATCTGTTTCACCCATCAGCATATGGCATTCGCGTACCTGTGGCCAAGTTGAAACCAGCGTTTCAAAATTTTGTAAATCTGCCTCGGCCTGACTGGTCAGGCCAACAAACGCAAATACCTGGACGCTGAAGCCGAGTGCATCCGCGTCAATATCAGCTTGATAACCTTTTATAATACCAGCTTTTTCCAGCGCCCGAACACGCCGCAAACAGGGAGGAGCTGAAATACCAGCACTTTTGGCGAGATCGACGTTGGTAATGCGCCCGTTATCCTGCAGTTCATGCAAAATTTGCCGATCGACCGAGTCCAATTTAACTTTATGAGCCATAAATGAAGCTCCGGCTTTGATTTGCATTCAGTCTAGTCTTGTCATAATAGACGTTGCGAGCATGATCCGACAAGTGGATATGCGTAATAAAATTGCCTGATGCTGCGTCACAAGTTACTTATAGTTATAAATTTCACCGAAAATGGAGCCCAAAGATTGCCAACAATTGATCTTCATACCGCCACCGATATCATACCTCACATTGCTGGGCAGAAAATTCAACACAACCGCGAAAGGGCAGCAGCTTTAAGAGTTATGAGTGACGGCACCACCGGCATGCGGTTACAAGCGTTAGCGCTTGGCGAAGCGATAAAAGCATCCAGACATCCATCAACAAACCTCGAAGATATTATCACAACACCGCACCCGCTTCTCCGTTATCTTCCGCGCCTTGCCAGATGTTTGCCATTATCATGGTTGCGCGTGTTGGTTGGCCCCAAGCTCGCAGCAATTTCCATTTCAAACCCCTCCATAGTCATTACCTGTGGACGGCGGATGGCAGGTTTGTCAATCGCCGTGCGGAGACTTGGAATGACAAGTCCCATTGAAGGAAGTACCCGCACCATTCATATCCAAGACCCGCGCCTGCCGCCACAATATTTTGATGTTTTGATTGTCCCCCAGCATGATCCGACACGCGGTCCCAATGTTATCAAGAGCATGGCGTCATTAAACCGTTTGACTGATTCTAAAATCGCCCATGCCGCCGCCGTATTAGCTCCGAAATGGACCAACCTTCGGGCACCTTGTGTAGCAGTGCTATTAGGGGGGGGACAACCGGCGATATAATATTTCAGAAGCAATGATTGAAAAAATGGCAGAAAAGCTGTGTAAATTTGCTTCTTCAACAAGTGCAAGCCTTGCTCTAATTCCGTCACGTCGAACACCCTGTAAACTGCTGAGCCAACTAACTAGGTTATTAAAGGCAACGCCACATGCGGTTATGAATTCTAAAGATGATAACCCCTATCCAGGCATATTGGGACATGCCGTAGCGATTATCGTTACGTCAGATTCGATTAATATGGCTTCCGAAGCGGCGATAACCGGCAAACCAGTTTTAATTGCCGAGTGGCAGGTTGAAACAGGCCGGGTTGGGGCATTCCACAAGGCAATGATGAAGGCGGGGCATACCGCACCCCTAGGCACCAATATTCCAAAAACAAACTTTGTCCCGCTTTTTGAAATGCCGTTCATTATGAGTCAAATAAAAGACCTGCTTTTGCGATAACTTTGATAACCAACCTTTGTAAGTGGTGTCACCATATTTAATAAAATAATTTACGCTCATCGTCCGGGAACATTCCGTCATAAAGGCCCGCAACCTGCGGGCTATAACCATTGAAAATCTGGGTTGCCATATTTTTGTTACTCCCCAGAAGCCGTTCTGTTTCTTGCGACCAGCGTGGATGGGGTACCTGCGGGTTCACATTTGCCCAGAACCCATATTCACGCCCATTTAATTGTTCCCAGAACGAAACCGGCCGCTTATCGGTAAAGGTGAAGCGACGGATCGATTTTACCGATTTGAAGCCGTATTTCCAAGGGGTTACCAGCCTGATTGGTGCGCCATTTTGCGCTGGCATTGGTTTGCCATAAATGCCGGTGGCGAGAAACGCCAGTTCATTCGTGGCTTCCATGAGGGTCAGCCCCTCAACATAGGGCCAAGGATACCAGTTTTGTCTCTGGCCCAACGCAACTTTTGGATCAAGAAAGGTTTCCATCCGCAAATACTTAGCCTCAGGTCTCGGACTTGCTAACTTTACCAAATTTGCCAACGGTACCCCAGTCCATGGAACAGCCATGGCCCAGGCCTCAACACAGCGGTGTCGGTAAAGCCTCTCTTCCAGTCCCCCAATTTTTGCAATAAGATCACTCGCATCTAGCTGCATTTTGGTTTCAACGAGGCCATCAATTGTGACCATCCACGGGTCTGTCATTAGCTTTTGTGCATCACGCCAGATATTTTTTGACGATCCAAATTCATAAAAATTTGTATATGTTGTTGCCTCTTTTTCGGGAGTAAGATCACGGTCGAGCACATATGCGTTATTTCGCATCGCAGGATAACCACCAATCGCTGCCACCACCGTCGACGCAAAGCCACCAAGACAACTCGCCGCGCTCGTGAGCCCAAGACCAGCAAAGCCTGCTGCGCGAAGCCATTCACGACGATTAATATATACATCTTCGGGTGTCACCTCAGTTTCTGAAATGGACCAACTTGGGCGTGATGTTATCAACATGATCAGCCTCCTTCAGCACTTTGATATCCCCACTCAATGGCTTTGCTCAGCATTCAAAAGGCAAATGTACGGCATGAATTAAACCGCCGCTCCACCAACATATATCATCTGGCACATATGATCAGCAAACACACAAAATTATGACAATGCAGCAGTCACGTTGGTAATTCGCGCCATCGCGTCCTCTAACATTTCATCACTTGCGGCATAGGAAATGCGGAAGTAGGGCGACAAACCAAACGCAACACCGGGCACTACCGCTACCTCGCCAGCCTCAAGTAGATAGCTGACAAAATCACTATCCGTTTCGATTACTGCCCCATCAGGTCGCTTTTTACCAATAAGTTTGGCAATCGACGGATAAACATAAAAAGCACCATCAGGGTGTGGGCAATCAATGCCGTCAATGTCATTCAGCGCCTCACAAACAAGCCGACGCCGCCGGGCAAACACCTTGCAGTTTTCGGCAATGAAATCCTGTGGCCCGTCAAGGGCGGCAACCGCAGCATATTGCGCAATGGAATTTGGACTGGAGGTTGATTGCGATTGCACCTTGGACATGGCCTTGATTAGCTCCACCGGCCCGGTGCCAAAGCCAATGCGCCAGCCGGTCATGCAATAGGATTTTGACACGCCATTCACCGTTAAAATGCGATCTTGCAAATCTGGTGCAAGCCCTGCCATCGTGGCAAATTGGAAATCTCCATAGGTCAGATGTTCATAAATGTCATCGCAAATCACATGCATTTGTTTGTGCCGGCGTATCACGGCTGCAAATGAGAGAAGATCATCCATGTCATAGCCAATACCGCAAGGGTTTGATGGGCTGTTTAGGATAAACCATTTGCTATTCGGGGTAATTGCAGCTTCCAAGTCTTCGGCCGTAATCTTCATTGGGTTTGCACCGCTACCCCTCAAGAAAACAGGCTTTGCCTCACATATTTCGACAATACCAGCAAAGCTGACCCAGTAAGGTGTCGGGATAATCACTTCGTCATTTGGATTAAGGCTTGCCATTAGCGCATTAAACAGAATTTGCTTGCCGCCAGTGCTAACACTGACCATATCTGGTGATGCGATGATGTTATTTTCGCGCGCGAATTTCCGACAAATGGCCTCTTTCAATTTCGGGATGCCATCAACTTGGGTATATTTTGTTTTACCAGCCTGCATCGCTGCAATGGCTGCATCCTTGATATGTTGCGGCGTATCAAAGTCAGGCTCGCCTGCCGCAAGACCAATCACTGTCCGGCCCGCTGCCTTCATGTTAAGGGCCAGATCAGTGATCGCTACGGTTGGCGATGGTGCAAGACGGTGCAACCTGTCTGAAATTAGGCCCATTGGTTCGTTCTCCCTTTTCTATTTCAAATTTATGCGGTGCTTTGCCGTCAAGGACAAGTGATTTTCATTGCCGCCAATCTTCTTGCACGCCATTGTGATTAGCGCCCCTTATTTATGCCCCTTTCTTCTCAGCCTGAAGATACCTATCTTAGCGAGTATGAATGAGAACAACGAACAACTGATTACCACAAAGTTAAGTAGCCCAGCGACTTTTGATCTAGTGTCAGAATTTCAGCCGTCTGGCGACCAGCCGACCGCCATTGCCGAGTTGATTCAAGGCATTAAGGACGGTGAACGCGATCAGGTGTTGCTTGGAGTTACTGGATCAGGTAAAACCTTCACCGCTGCGCATGTGATTAAGGCGGTCAAACGGCCAACCCTTATTCTGGCGCCAAACAAAACTCTGGCAGCCCAGCTTTATGGCGAAATGCGGTCGCTATTTCCCGAAAATGCGGTCGAATACTTTGTGTCCTATTACGATTATTACCAACCAGAAGCCTACGTGCCACGATCTGACACCTATATCGAAAAAGAGTCATCAATCAATGAACAGATTGACCGGATGCGCCATTCGGCAACGCGCGCCCTTCTTGAACGCGATGATGTTATTATTGTTGCTTCGGTATCATGTATTTACGGTATCGGTTCAGTTGAAACTTATTCGAGCATGACGCTGAAGCTGGAAGTAGGTCAATCGGTATCGCGCCAAGATTTGCTTCGCCAGTTAACCGAATTGCAATACAGGCGGAATGATACAAATTTTGTGCGCGGCATGTTCCGTGTTCGCGGCGACTCGGTTGAACTGTTCCCCGCCCACCTTGAAGATAGTGCATGGCGGATCTCGCTGTTTGGCAACGAGATTGAGGATATTTTTGCATTTGACCCGCTAACCGGTTCAAAGCAGGGCAATCTTGGTAATATTATTGTATTCGCAAATTCGCACTACGTAACGCCGCGCCCCACATTACAGCAGGCTTGCAAACTTATCAAAGAAGAACTTAAGGAGCGGATTGCTGAGCTAACCGCCAATAACCAGCTTCTTGAGGCACAACGGATTGAGCAACGCACTCAGTTTGATGTAGAAATGATTGAGACGACCGGTGTCTGTGCCGGTATTGAAAACTATTCGCGCTACCTTTCGGGACGTGGCCCAGGCGAACCACCACCAACCTTGTTCGAATATTTGCCAGAAAATGCCCTTTTGATCATCGATGAAAGCCATGTAACAGTGCCACAGCTGGGCGCAATGTATAAAGGCGACTTTGCCCGCAAATCAACACTGGCGAAATACGGGTTCCGCTTGCCATCTTGTCTTGACAATCGCCCGCTAAAATTTGAAGAATGGGAGAATTTTCGTCCGCAAACTATTTTTGTTTCCGCCACCCCTGGCCCCTGGGAACTAAAACAGACCGGTGGAGTATTCAGCGAACAGGTGGTGCGTCCCACCGGATTGATTGATCCTGATTGCATCGTCCGACCAACAATCAATCAGGTAGATGACATCATTGCCGAATGCCGCGAAGTTGCCGCAAATGGACAGCGCGTCCTAATTACCACCTTGACCAAGAAGATGGCCGAAGCCCTGTCTGAATATATGTATGAGGCTGGTCTTCGCGCGCGTTATCTGCATTCTGATATTGATACGCTTGAGCGGATCGAAATTATGCGCGATCTGCGACTTGGCGTGTTTGATGTGCTGATTGGCATCAACCTGCTTCGAGAAGGTCTGGACATTCCAGAATGTGCACTTGTCGGGATTCTAGATGCCGATAAAGAGGGCTATCTGCGTTCCAAAACATCACTTATTCAGACCATTGGCCGTGCTGCTCGAAACCTCGATGGGCGGGTCATTCTTTATGGCGACCGCGTCACAGACTCTATGCAATATGCGCTTGATGAGACAAACCGACGACGGGCACGCCAGACTGCCTATAATAAGGCCAACGGCATCACCCCAGAAACCATTCGCAAGGATATTGCCGACGTGATGGACTCGGTGTTTGAACGGAGCGACCATCTGACCCCAAAAGCCGGTGCGAAATCTGGTGATCTGGTAGCCAGTAATTTCAAAACGGTTATTGCTGATCTAGAAACCAATATGAAAGCTGCCGCCGCCAATCTAGAATTTGAAGAGGCGGCAAGATTGCGGGACGAAATTCGCCGGATGGAGGCTGCCGAACTTGGCCTTCTGAATCCGGGGGTTCCTGTCTCACTCGCTCAAAAGAATGGGTTTCCCGCTGGCACGCCCGGCGCACCGATAAAAAAGCGCGGCAGACGCCGTTAACGTCATCATAAACCCTGGGCAAGCGGCGCCACACTTTTTTCTACCAATGACAAAAATTATAGTAAAACTGCCGCGAATCGGCGTTGGTTTTACACAAGTAGGGCAATAATGTCGCGCTTTTGAAACAGCGCTTGAAATTTTCCACTGAAATAAGCAGTTTTTATTCTTGAAATATCCTAATTAACTGTATTAATTCATTTTTTAATTTATGCCTATTTTTTAGGCAAATCGTAATTTTATGTAAGAAAACAGTGAGGCAATTAAAAAAAATTCCGTTTCTCCACAGGTTTATCCACAGCAAACGGGGAAAAGAATTTCTGCTGGTTTTGATTTACTGTCTGCCTGATTCGCAAGGCTGGTATTTCCACCATCAGGCAGCAATAGGGCCCTGTTTTTAACGGACTGATGCCATGCAAATCCCATTTTGGGTCATAATCATTGCAATCAACAGGGCTGATCAGAAACCTTTGTGAAAATGAACTTGCAGCAATGACTTTGCTCCAGAAAGTTTTTATACTAAGAAACGGGAACGCCGTTTCCTCGACCGCTATGACAGGAATGGTAAAACACATCGTGGACGACGACGCAAACATGCCGCCAAATCTGAAGCGTGGCATTGCCTACCTTAAAACCGAGTTGAAAACGCTGCCAAACCAGCCAGGAGTTTACCGCATGCAGAATGAAGCGGGCGAAGTTCTGTATGTTGGCAAGGCCCGTAGCCTGATCCGGCGGGTTAGCAGCTACACACAAACAAACCGGTTATCCAACCGGATAATGCGTATGGTCAGTGAAACAAAGAAACTAGAGGTCATCGTCACTAAATCGGAAATCGAAGCCCTGCTTCTTGAGTCCAACCTGATAAAGAGAATGCAACCGCGTTATAATATTCTGCTGCGTGACGATAAAAGCCTGCCGCAGATCCTGTTGACCAACGATCATGAGTTCGGACAATTAACCAAACATCGGGGCCGAAAAAACCGGAAGGGAGATTATTTTGGGCCATTCGCATCAGCTGGATCGGTCAACCGCACCGTTGCTGATTTGTCCAGAGCCTTCATGCTACGCACTTGCAGCGACAATGTCTTTAAGACCCGCACACGCCCCTGCCTGCAATTTCAGATCAAACGCTGCTCAGGTCCATGTGTTGGATTGGTCAGCAAGGAAGATTACGCCAAACAGATGGCACAGGCGCGCCGGTTCCTTAATGGTGACTCAGCAGATGTTCAACGTGAATATGCAAGCCGCATGAATGATGCCGCTGAAAAGCTAGATTTTGAAAGCGCAGCCATCTGGCGTAACCGGATTCGCGCCCTTACCAGCATCCAGGCCAATCAGGATATTAATCTGCCAAAAGTTAGCGATGCTGATATCATTGCCGTTGCCCGCAGCGGCGAGCGAAGTTGTGTCCAAATTTTCTTTATCCGAGGCGGGTCCAATTACGGTAACCGGTCCTATTTCCTTACGCATCTTACCAACACCCCTTCTGGCGAAGTTATCGGAGCATTTATCGGACAATTCTACCAGGATAAGGAACCGCCAGATGAAATCATGCTAAGCGAGTTGCCAAAAGACCACCGTCTACTCGCCGAGGCATTGACCAATAATGCTGGTCGTAAGGTCCACTTGAATTGTCCAGTTCGAGGCAACAGGCGAAAGGTCACAATAATGGCGCTGAAAAATGCCGAAGAAGCACTCGCCCGCCGTCTCGCCAATGCCTCATCACAACGACGCTTGTTGCGCGAACTTGCCACTGCCCTTGATCTACCCAAACCACCAACCCGTATTGAAATCTATGATAATTCGCATATTCAGGGAAAGCATGCGGTTGGCGGGATGGTGGTTGCTGGTCCCGAGGGGTTTGAAAAAGGTGAGTATCGGCGTTTCAACATTAAAAGTGAAGGCAGATTTGCCACCACCATCGGGGATGATTTTGCCATGATGCGCCAGGTCATCCATCGCCGGTTTTCTCGCGCAAGAAAAGAAGAGGACGGCCGTCGATCAACCAACTGGCCTGATTTACTTTTGATCGATGGTGGGCTTGGTCAACTATCGGCTGTGCATGAAGCATTGGATGATCTTGGCGTGGATGATCTGGCGATTGTTGCAATTTCAAAAGGCTCGAACCGGCAAGCCGGACTTGAACAGTTCCATATTAGAGACAAACCAAGCTTTACCCTGCCGCCAGATAGTGCCGCCATGCACTTTCTTCAACGTCTCCGAGATGAGTCTCACCGCTATGCCATTGGGGCGCACCGCGCAAAACGTGCAAGGAACGAATTCACAAGTCCACTTGATGCGGTTCCAGGCATTGGGCCAAAGCGCAAAAAAGCCTTGTTGGCGCATTTTGGCTCGGCACGGGCAGTGTCAGCCGCCGGCCTCAGCGATTTGGAGGCCGTTGATGGAATTTCTAAAAAATTTGCTCAACAAATTTACGATTGGTTCTATAGTGGATAACAATCGGCTCAAAGTTCTTAACGGTATAATTCACAGGAATGCACAATAACAGAGCATCTAAGCAACGAATCGAAGGCTAAATCCATGTTCACACTCGCATCGCTTCCAAATTGGATGACTGTTATGCGCATCGCTATCACACCTTTAGTTGCGGTGCTAATTTGGAGCGATATAGAGCCCCTTGGTTATCAATTCGCCTTATATCTCTACACCATCGCCAGTGTCACTGATTATGTTGATGGCTTTATTGCACGTTGGCTGAAGGTCGAATCACCCTTTGGCGAAATGCTGGATCCAATCGCGGACAAATTGCTTATTGCAGCGGTTTTACTCGCACTTGCTAGTGTCAACAAAAGTGGCTGGCTGTTTCTAATGCCAGCCTTAATTATTCTTATACGTGAATTCGTGATTTCTGGCTTACGTGAGTACCTAGCGAAACAGAATATTTCCGCGCCTGTTACCAAGCTGGCAAAATGGAAAACGACAGCTCAAATTTTAGCACTTGGCTTTTTGATGGGGGCACCCGGTTTCCCGGGCTTTCCCTTAGCTCATGAAATTGGCTTAACCCTTTTGTGGGTTTCAGCAATCCTGACCATTCAGACCGGATCGGCATATGTGAAAGGTGCGCTTCATCATGTGGGTAGCCTTCGCTAGACACTGGCATTCGCACGCGTAACCGCACAGGCAAATTAGCGTGTTGGAATCTTGACATCGCGCCAATTTCAACAAGTCGTCAAAATTTATCTTATACTGGCAAGGCATTTATATTGTGGTGTTCATCGAAGATTATCGCTTGATTGGCATCATTGAGTGCTAGAATATGCAACCTATTACCAAATGCACTATGTGCGACCTAATGCAGCAAAGAACGAGACCAAAAACAATGAAGATTTTCTATTTTGCTTGGTTAAAGGAACATACAGGCTGTTCATATGAGGATATGCCGCTTCCCGATGGTGTTGAAACAGTCGGAGCACTAATCCCCCATATCACACGCAAATCATCGGGTCATAAAACTGCTCTTGCCAATCTTGAAGCAGTTCGGGTAGCCGTGAATCGCGTTTATGGCGATCTTACAACCCCAATTGCCGATGGTGATGAGGTTGCTTTTTTTCCACCTGTTACCGGGGGTTAATAATGCGCCCTTCAAGAAAAACCACCTAAAAAGGTTGGCTCTTGAAACGTATTTAACAGGCAAGCAGCCTCTGATTAAGCATTCACCAAGTTTGTGTAGGCATCCACCATCGTACGGCAAAAATTATCTGGGGGAAATTCATAATCTCCAATCCGAGAAACTGGTGTTACCTCAGCGGCAGTGCCGGTAAGAAAACACTCGCACATTGATCCAAGCTCTTCCGGCTTGATGTGGCGTTCAATAACTTCAATTTGCATTGATATTGCCATTTCGATCACGCTTCGTCGGGTTATCCCATTCAAAAAACAATCGGCAATCGGAGTGTGCAATGTGCCTTTCTGATCAACAAAAAATACATTTGCACCAGTAGCCTCGGCAACATACCCCCGATAATCCATCATCAGTGCATCTTGAAAACCTTTACGTTCGGCTTCGTGCTTAGCTAGCGTACAAATCATATAAAGCCCAGCAGCCTTGGCATGGACCGGGGCTGACTCGGGTGAAGGCCGTTTCCAACTGGCAATATCTAGAGTGATCCCCTCCATCTTGGTTTCAGGGTCAAAATAGCTTGGCCATTCCCAAGCAGCAATCGCCAAATGTTGGGTGGTGTGCTGAGCCGAAACAGCCATCATCTCAGAACCACGCCAACAATAAGCACGCACATAGCCATCAACAATGTTATTTGCCTCGATCACGGCCTGCTTTGCCGCATCCACCTCATCATCGGAAATGGGGAGGTCAAAATCCATTAAATTAGCAGAATTGCGCAACCTTTCGGTATGTTCGCGGCCTTTGAAAATCCTACCGCCGTATGACCTTTCCCCCTCGAATACAAGGCTGGCATAATGTAAACCATGGCTTAGTGTATGTGCTTTTGCATCACGCCATGGCACAATTTCGCCATCCATCCAAATGCTGCCATCGCGATCATCAAACGGTATTAACCCCATGTTACGTTCTCCCCGAAAAAATTCAAAGTATAACGACTAGCAATATAAATGATTCCATTTCGGCCATTTTATGCTAATTAACAACAATAGAAATTTCATGGACATTCTTTATTGGTCAACATGGCTGACGTAAAACCAATTGGCAAGGCTCTTTTTCTCCGCGAGGAAGAATTACGTCGCGGCATTGAACTAATGTTTTTTGCTTACCGCGATTTTACTGGGGAAGCAGACTCTATCCTCGCCGAGAGAAACATGGGCCGTGCCCATCATCGCGCCATTTATTTTATTGGGCGCCATCCGGGTATTACAGTGAGCAATCTTTTGACTATCCTTTGCATTACCAAACAAAGTCTCTCCCGCGTTTTATCAGGGCTGATGAAAGACGGCTATGTCGTTCAAAGACTGAGTGCTAACGACCGGCGACAACGCCTATTGCACCTTACACAAGCAGGCACTGCGCTTGAAGCAAGACTGACCTCGGTTCAGGGAAGGCGATTCGCTGCCGCCTACCGAGAGGCCGGAGTTGATGCCGTTGCGGGGTTTCAACGAGTATTGCAAGGGTTGCTAGACAACAGTACTCTTCATCAACTGACTCAGCATGACCAATCAACAATCGAGTAAGAATTGCGCCATGAAGATACCTTGTTACGCCCTAGTCTAACACAGCATCGAAACGAAGGGGTTTTTATGTCGGATTATCATATCCTTGTCATCGATGATGATGAACGCCTTCGAACTTTGCTTCGCCGCTTTCTTGAGGAAAGCGGGTTTCGTGTTACAGTTGCTGGCAATGCAGGTGAGGCGCGACAGATTTTAGCTGGCATTGACTTTGACCTTTTGGTCGTTGACATAATGATGCCTGGCGAAACCGGTCTGGAATTCTTGACAGATATCCGCGAAGACAACGCGGTGCCAGCATTGTTTCTGACAGCCATGTCAGATGCTGAAAACCGTATCGAGGGATTAGAAGCCGGGGCGGATGATTATATCCCAAAACCGTTTGAGCCGCGCGAACTAGTTCTCCGAATCAAACGAATTTTGCAACGCAACCGGACCGGCAACCTCAACGCCGAAGAGATTGTATTTGGGCCGTTCCATTTCAACCCAAATACAGGAATGCTCTCAAAATTGGGAGAACGAATTCATATAACCACGGCTGAACAACAATTGCTCACCAGCTTTGGAAAACAGCCCAACCAGATTCTGTCACGCGATGATCTCGGGGCTGAATTGGACGGACGAATGGAAGGACGTTCAATTGACGTTGCCGTTGCAAGGCTTCGTCGCAAACTAGAACCAAACCCCCGCCACCCTGTTTATTTGCAAACCGTGCGTAACCGTGGATGGCTGCTACGCACCGATACAACCGTTCCAATGCATTAGGCCTTTTTCCCATGCAATTGCGTGAATTTCTTCCAAAAACCCTATTTGGGCGAATGTTATCAATAATCCTTGTTCCAATGATTTTTGTACAAATCATTACTGTTTTCATTTTTTATGAACGACATTGGGACACGGTTACTCGCCATATGGCGCAGAATCTTGCTGGTGAGATAGCATTACTGGTTAGCGATGTAGGCTCTCACCCAAATAAATTGACTATCGATGACATTGTAGCAAATGGTTGGCAATATTTCAGCTTTCCTATTCATTTTCAGAAAGACACGGTACTTACAACGCCCGACATTGTCGCTACTGCAACCTATGCAGAAAGCATGTTAAGACGCGAGTTGAAACGTCAAGTTAAACAGCCATGGCGCCTTGATACGACAAGCGACCCAAATCTGATTTTTGTTGATTTGCAAATGGATAATGGGGTGCTTCGGATTTACGCGAGTCGCAAGCGTATTTTTAGTTCAACCAGTTGGACCTTTATCGGTTGGACAGTTGGTAGCTCGATTATCCTGTTTTCGATGGCCTTGCTATTTCTACGAGGCCAAGTGCGCCCAATACACCGCTTGGCAAATGCGGCGCGGCAACTTGGACTGGGGCGCACTGCCCCCGATTATCGCTTGGAGGGCGCGCGAGAAGTTCGTCTAGCTGGACGGGCTTTTCAGGCGATGCGGTACCGGATCATGAGGCAGTTAAATGAGCGCACCGAAATGCTGGCTGGGGTTAGTCATGATTTGCGTACACCCCTCACCCGCATTCGCCTTCAGTTAGCCCTGATGAAAGAAAGCCCGGACTCAAGAGCAATCAGCAATGACATAAGCGAAATGGAGGAAATGATAGACGGCTATATTGCCTTTGCCGCTGGTGAAGGTGATGAAGCCCCACAGGACATAGCTATTGAATTAGTGTTGAAACGGCTCGTCACACAAGCACACAAAAGTCATAAATTTGATATAATCTTATCGCCGGTAAAAGAGGAAATTCCGGCGTTCCCAATGCGTAGAAATGCTATTCAACGTGCTTTTTCAAACATAATTTCAAATGCAATCCGCTATTCGTCAAAGACAATTGTACATATCCAAAAACGAAATGACGAAGTGATTATCACGTTTGATGATAATGGATCTGGCATTCCTGAAGAGCGCCGCGCCGATGCAATACGGCCATTTATTCGTCTGGAAAAATCACGGAACAGACGCACTGGCGGCACTGGCCTTGGCCTCTCAATCACCAGCGATATCGTACTCAGCCATGGCGGTGAATTAACACTTGGCGAATCACCCCTTGGCGGACTTCGCGTTTCGATAAAACTACCAATTTGATAAAAAGCTGTGAGTTCCTATCACTAATACAGTTTGACGCCATCAGGGACCGGCTTGTCAGGCACAACAAGCACCACCTCGCCATTCGCATCAGGCAACCCAAGGGTCAGGACCTCAGACATGAATGGCCCAATCTGGCGTGGAGGAAAGTTTACCACCGCCAACACCTGTTTTCCAACCAACGCCTCAGGCTGATAATGGGCGGTAATCTGCGCCGATGATTTACATCGTCCAAACGGTGTACCGAAATCAATTTCCAATTTTACCGCTGGCTTGCGGGCTTCAGGAAATGGCTGTGCAGCAATGATTGTACCGCAGCGGATATCCAGCTTTAGAAAGTCATCGAATAACGCCTCAGCCATTAACTACTCCATAGCGGCCAGCAGCCACATAATCTTGTCTAAGACTTTCTATTACGCGATCTCCTTATATGCTACCATCTGAAACATCATGCGACCGTCCACCCTCAAATATGCGCAAACTAATGCCCCATTCCTCAGCTCGTGACATGCGCTGATCAAGTATCTTCATTGTGGCGGCAAGATCATTGCTATCATCCTTCATCCAGACACGCGCGGTTGCAAGGAAAACACAGGCAACCCCTTTCACCCGCACCATGCCCTTAAGGCCCAGCGCCGCATCACCCGACATGACAAGAATATGACGTATCAGCGCCTCTAAGCCGACGAGCAAGCGCAGAGCCAAGTCAGGATGGCTGCGTGCATATTTGTTCAACTGATCAATCTGCGAGCGATAGGGTGCATAGGTTTCGAACCAATGCAAAAGACCTTCGATAATTTTTTCACGAATAGAAACCGCACCAGCATCTTGAATATCGTCGTAAGTTTCCATCAACGACTGTCTGTCAAGTCTGGTCATCTTAGCCAAAACAAGACCCTGAACACTACCAGAAAGGACGCCCGCAGGCCCACGTTCAACACCAGCCATATCTGCAACCACATCAAGATCTATCTGGTCAACCGGATGCGTTGCAAGAAGCGTCCAGGCCGCATTGCCAAGCAAAACCATCTTATCATCATTAGAATCCAGTATGGTGGTATCCTGTGCCATCAAACATCCCTTTTACCATCTCACCAGGCGGCACACCTGGACATAAACATGCTAACGCATCGTCACCAGATGAGCGCAACCTTAACAAAAAAAAAGAACTAACCCAAATCACAGCAGTTTTTTTAGTCACCCCATGGCTCTACCCGTTTAAACAAAACTGTAAAGAGCAAGTCGACCAGTTATGGTTACTCACCAAGTTCAATTGATCTCTTCTTGGCCGCGTTCACCGCTTCAGTCATTAATTGAGAAAGGCCTTCATCAGCCATCAAAACCGACAATGCTGCCGCCGTCGTACCACCCTTACTTGTTACATTTTCGCGCAGAGCTGCAGGCGGTGTGTCAACCGATGCCATCAAAGCCCCAGCACCACAGACCGTCGCCTTTGCAAGTTCTTTTGCCAATGACTCAGGTAAGCCCGCCTTCACCCCAGCCATACTCATGGCTTCTGCAAGTAAAAATACATAAGCTGGTCCAGACCCAGATACCGCTGTTACCGCGTCCATCAGACCCTCATTGTCAAGATGTACAACTTCGCCCACCGCCGATAACAGCTGGTGAGCCAAATCACGCACAGCATCTGGCGCATCAGCAAATAATGCCGTAATGCCCTTGCCCACAGCTGCCGGTGTGTTTGGCATTGCACGCAGCACCACAGCATCCGAACCAAGGCGCTGTTTCAGCCAGCAGGTTGAAATCCCTGCGGCGATTGATAGATAGGTGCTTTTGGTATCACATAAGTGCCCGATGGCCGCCAACGCGGCGTCCATCATCTGGGGCTTCACCGCAAGAACAATCATAGTGCTAGCTCCCACATTGTCTGCGATGGCGGCTGTGCAATCTGTATAGAGTGATGCACGAGAGTCAATAGCAGCCCAGCCGAGGTGCGAATGATCAGGTTCGATAATGATGAATTGCGCGTCAAGCGAGTCATCTCGGAGCCAGCCTTCCAGCAACGCACTTCCCATTTTGCCGCACCCAATCAGCGCGATCTGGTTGTCTGCCATGAAATCTAGGCCTCACCCACTGTGTTGAACAACACCGCCGCCGCCGCATCAGTTGCGGCAAGCTGGCCTTGCGCCACCTGATAAATCGTAGGAAAACAATATTCACATTCCCCAAGCATAATATCGACGACATCCTCAATTTGTTCTGGCGTAGCACCACCAGCCCCGCGCAGTGGCAGTGTATGCCGTAACTCGAGCTCACCTGTTTCTACGTCGAGTGCCAGGTGACCCATAAAAATCTGCTGGTTCAACAATGCTGCCAGCAACGCAATTTCACCAAATCGGCTTTCATCACATTGTACATCTATGCGGCATGTCACCTGCATCGCTTCTTCATTATGCTGCCATGTAACGGCGAGTTGATAGTCACACCATTTTCCTGGCACCTCCACCAACACTGCATTTTCGCCGCGCTGCTGAAGCAACCAATCTTGGTTGGCCACGAATCTGGTGACGAGCTCAATGGGATGGCCAAGAAGAATTTCACGCTGGATTTGGCTACGTGCCATGACAACAAATTCCGAAATAACCGCATTGACTGGATTGCCAATAACCACCATCAAAGTGCCAAATTCGAAGCACGCGATCAATCTAATTTATTACAATATTTTGTGTTTCAGCCATTCGTCAACCACATGAAGTAGTATTTTCTCGGCTTTTCTGCTGATTCGCAACCACAATGATCAAGTCTATTATTTATGATCATGTGCTGTGCTTTTTTGGCGCAGCCTTCCGTTTTGAAGCCGGTTTCGTCTTTGCCGTTGTTTTGACCTGCGAGTCGTTGGTAAACTGACTCATCGATTCGAGAAGCGCAAGCCGAGCCGCCAATGCCGCATGCCGTGTGCTTAGTGCGTCAAACTCTTCCCGCGTTACAAGGCCACGCGCATTCAGGCTGCGTTCCATGCGCTGACGAATAAGATTATCAAATTCTTCGCGGATACCGCCAAGTGCAGATGCAGCTCCATTTGCCATTTGTGCTAGATCTGCCATGAAATTTGAACGCGGCGTCATGATGTATCTCCTGAATTTCTCTCACATATTATCTTAGTCTATATTACCCACTAATTACTTGCTATCACGTTTTGCTTCTTAACCAGACGGTTGGTGTCACTATCATGTTTTCTGTTTACATATGTTTCTTATAACAAACAATGCGGCTACAGTAAGGCTTGAGAGGACCACGGATATAACAATATTATTGGTAAACTGAAAATGTCGGCTAGCAGGGCCTAAAACACATATCCAAAAGCCAGAACGTCGATAGGTTGAAAAAGACCAGTCAGCCGAACAAACCATCCCTAATCGAGAGGTACCCCATGATCATCAGGCCGGCACCCGTTGAATTTCTGCATAATGCCATCACGCTACCTGAATTCAACACCTTTGCCATTCAATTTGGTGGTGTTGGCATCCGCTGGTACGCACTTGCCTATATCGCTGGCTTGCTAATTGGCATTTATCTTCTGCGCCGCGAGTCACGGTTGCCGGGCGCACCAATAACGCCAAATCAGATAGACCGGCTATTAAATTATCTGTTGGTTGGCATCATTCTTGGGGGACGACTTGGCTATGTTTTTTTCTATAATGCCGGCTTTTATCTGGCTAACCCGCTATCGATTCTTCGGTTGTGGGAGGGGGGCATGTCCTTCCATGGCGCCCTGTTTGGCGTTGGGTTTGCACTGTTATTGATGGCGCGGCGACATGAATTACCCTTCCTGGCGATCACTGACAGGGTTGCTATGGTTACGCCGATTGGGCTGTTTTTGGGGCGCTTGTCAAATTTTATCAATGGTGAGCTTTATGGCCGTGTGACAAACGTACCGTGGGCAATGATCTTTCCACACAGCGATGGTCAACCCCGCCACCCAAGCCAGCTTTATGAGGCAGGCCTGGAGGGACTTTTATTAGGATTTCTGATGTATTTGTTATGGCGGCGTGGCTCTCTTGGCGCACTAGGGCAGCTAACAGGGGTGTTCTTATGTAGCTATGGAATGGCAAGATTTTTTGTTGAATTTGTCCGGCAACCCGATGCTCATATTGGCCTTTTTGGCGGCATCTTTAGCATGGGACAACTTCTGTCATTCCCAATGATCATTGTAGGGCTTTATTTGCTGCGCCGAAGCTGGCGTCAAGGTTATCACCATGTCAAATGATAAAGTAAAAGATTCGGCATTGTTTGATAAAATAGTCGCGAATATTTCCAAAAATGGGCCATTGTCACTTGACAGCTATATCAGCCATGCTCTTGGCGATCCCGATTATGGATATTACCACTCAAGAGATCCGTTTGGGACGTCCGGAGATTTTATCACCGCACCTGAAATTTCCGGTCTATTTGGCGAAATGTGCGGGCTATATCTTGCCCATATCGCCGAATTATCGGGGCTTCGCGAACCAGCTATTTTTGAACTTGGCCCAGGGCGCGCTAGCCTTATCTTAGACATGCGGCATGCCTGGCAGCAAGTTATGCCGACCCTGGTAACGGCGCCATTGCATCTACTCGAGACCAGTCCGCGCCTTCGCTGCATCCAGCAAGATTTGCTATCTGGTGTCAATTTTTTCTTCCATGAAAACCTGGATCATCTGCCAGCACAACCAATCTTTGCCATTGCAAACGAATTTTTTGATGCTCTGCCAGTGTCGCAAGCCATCTTGCGACAAAACGCGAATGATGGTGGCGGCATTTGGCGGCATCGGCTAGTTGGACTTCTCAATGGACAACTTGGGTTTATTGACGGGCCGCCCCTCAGCCCTGAAGAGGTAAGTGACTGGGCATTAGAGATTTTGCAAACCGAAGAGACTGATCCACTCCCAAGTAGCGTTATCAATAATCACACTATTGCCGAATATTGCCCCTTGGCCGTCACCTATGCTGGCAAAATAGCTCATCATCTGAGAGCCTACGGCGGGGCATGCTTGATCATTGATTATGGGCGTGATGGGCAAAGTGGCGGCAGCCTTCAAGCTGTTGCCAATCATCAACCGGTTGACGTGTTTTACCAACCTGGCAGCGCTGATTTATCGCATTGGGTTGATTTTAGCGCCATACGGCGTGCTGCCGAAGGCGCTGGCGCGCGCCTAGTTGGACCAATCACCCAAGGCGAATTCTTGCGCAATATCGGTATTATCCAGCGCAGTGAGGCATTAGCAAAAATGGCCGATGTTGAAACCCGCCGTGGTTTATTTGCAGCTGTCGACCGGCTTGTAAGCAATCAGCATATGGGATCGGCGTTTAAAGTGGCGTTGATGTTACCACCCGGCGCTGGATTACCGCCCGGCTTCACCACTTGCAGCGAAGGAGCCGCCTTATCATGAGCAAAACAAAATCTGACATCAAATTTGAAGCTGAATTCGCTGCCATACCATCCCTTCAGCATCCTGCTCTGAGGAATGCAACAGATTCGGGCCTGCAAATTCGACATGGGTTTTTTACTGCTAAAGGCGGTGTTAGCACTGGCATTTATAAAAGTCTAAATTGCGGGTTTGGCTCACAAGATGATCGGGTTCTGATTACTGAAAACCGACGGCGGGTTGCCGCTAGCCTCGGCTTTAAACCGGACAGAATGTTTGGCCTTCGCCAGACCCATTCGTCAGACTGCGTGTTCATCGACGCTGCCAGCAATTCCAGCACTGCAGCACGCCCAGTGGCTGATGCTCTGGTAACTGGCACAACCAATCATGCTATATCAATATTAACCGCTGATTGCGTGCCAGTGCTGCTCGCCGCCCCATCTGCTGGATTAGTCGGTGCAGCACATGCAGGATGGCGCGGTGCCGTTAGTGGCATCCTTGCAGCAACCGTCGCAGTTATGATAGACAAAGGGGCTACCTACCAAAACATCGAAGCAGTGATTGGCCCGGCCATTCAGAAGAAAAATTACGAAGTTGGGGAAGATTTGCGCAGTCTTGTTCTCAACACTCACCCGGATGCCGAGGTTTTGTTTTTTCCCCGTGGAAAAGATAAATACCTTTTTGACCTCCCTGGCTTTGTTGAGATGCTCCTCCATGCGGAGGGTATCCATCGGGTTCACAATCTAAACATCGATACATATGGCGAATCATCTGGCCTATTCTCCCACAGGCAAGCATCACATGCCTCTTCACCCGATTCTGGACGCCAAATTTCAGTCATTGGCATTCTTTCTCACGCAGACAGTTAAGGCTATATAAACGGGGTGACTATCATGCCACATC